>JAVFAP010000265.1:0-6081 GCA_034002445.1 bacterium
GTCCCGGTCGCGGGGATTGCGGGCGATCAGCAGGCGGCGCTGTTCGGGCAGAACTGCTACGAACATGGGATGGCGAAAAACACCTACGGTACCGGCTGCTTTTTGCTGATGAATATTGGAGCCAAGCCCGCGCTCTCCAAGCATCAATTATTGACGACCATCGCCTGGAAGACAGATGGGCTGACCGAGTATGCGCTGGAAGGCAGCGTCTTCATCGGTGGGGCGGTCGTGCAATGGCTGCGGGATGGCCTGGGGATCATCAAATCATCGGCGGAAGTCGAAGAGATGGCCCTGCGCGTCCGCGATAGTGGCGGCGCAATTCTGGTTCCCGCCTTCGCCGGCCTGGGCGCGCCCCACTGGGATCAGTACGCGCGGGGAACGCTGGTCGGCATCACCCGGGGCACCAGTGCCGCCCATATCGCCCGTGCGGCGCTGGAAAGCATCGCGTTTCAATCCGCCGATGTACTCGATGTGATGAAGGAGGATTCCGGCATCCCCATGAATGAAGTCCGTGTGGATGGCGGCGCCTCGGCGAATAATCTATTAATGCAGATTCAAGCCGACCAACTCCAAGTGCCCGTGGTTCGTCCGAAAAATGTAGAAACAACAGCCCTCGGCGCCGCCTATCTCGCCGGGCTGGCGGTGGGATACTGGAAAAACCGGGACGAAATCCGCCAAGCGTGGCAGGTAGACCGCGTCTTTGAGCCCCAACAAAGCGCGGATGAGGCCCAAAGCAAACGGGAACTCTGGAAAAGAGCGCTGGAGCGGGCGAAGAACTGGGAGAAATAACCCCATGGACAGGGCGCGTTTTTTACAGCAGATCGTGCAACGTCAATCCCCCTGGGACATGGCCGTGATCGGCGGCGGAGCCACCGGCATGGGCATCGCGCTCGACGCCGCCTCACGCGGATACGAGGTGGTGCTGCTCGAACAAAGCGATTTTGGCAAGGGAACCTCCAGCCGTTCCACCAAACTGGTCCATGGCGGGGTGCGCTATCTTCAGCAGGGGAATATCTCCCTGGTGATGGAAGCGTTGAAAGAGCGCGGTATCTTACTACAAAACGCCCCCCACTTGGTTCATGACATGCAGTTTATTGTCCCCAACTACCAATGGTGGGAAGCGCCGTTTTATGGGATCGGATTGAAGGTCTACGATCTGCTGGCAGGGAAATATGGCTTTGGCAAATCCCACCTGCTTTCCAAGGAAGAAGTCCTCCAACGGATTCCCACCTTGGAGCAGGATGGCTTACGCGGAGGCGTGATCTACCACGACGGGCAGTTTGACGACAGCCGCTTGCTGATCAACCTGGCCCAGACGGCGGCGGAGCAAGGCGCCTGCTTGCTGAATTACGCTAAAGTCACAAATGTAGTCAAGGATACAGAGGGCCTGATCCAGGGGCTGGAACTGCGGGATGGCGAAGGAGGACAAACCTATTCCCTACCCGCCCGCTGTGTCATCAACGCCACGGGGCCATTTTGCGACGCCATTCGGCGCATGGACGATCCCGCCGCCCCGGCGATGATCGCGCCCAGCCAGGGAGTTCATGTCGTTCTGTCCCGCGATTTTTTACCGGGGGATACCGCCATGATGGTTCCACATACCAAGGACGGGCGGGTGATGTTCGCCATTCCGTGGAAAGAGTTTGTCGTTGTCGGCACCACCGATACACCCATCCCCGAGGTTCAATTGGAACCGGCCGCATACGAGAAGGAGGTCGATTTCATACTCGACACCGCCAGCAACTACCTGGCCAAGCGACCCTCGAAATCCGACCTGCGTAGCGTCTTCACCGGGATTCGGCCGCTGGTCAAATCCGGCGAGCATGAAAGCACCGCGGCCCTCTCCCGCGATCACACCCTGCACATCGCCAAATCCGGCCTGGTCACCATCACCGGCGGTAAGTGGACCACATACCGGAAGATGGCTGAAGATACGGTGGATCACGCCGCCATCCTGGCCCATCTGGAAGATCGGCCCTGCGTAACCCGTGAGCTGCGCATCCATGGCTATCATAACGGCACTGTGGATAATCCGTTGTGGAGTGGCTATGGCGCGGATGCAGAAGCGCTCGAAGCAATGGCGGCGGCGCAGCCGAATCTCGCCCAGCCCCTGCACGAGGCCCTGCCCGTCTGCGGCATCCATGTGCTGTGGGCGGTCCGGCATGAGATGGCACGCACGGTGGATGATGTCCTGGCGCGGCGGACACGGGCCCTCTTTCTGCATGTGCAGGCGGCAAAAACCATCGCGCCTACGGTTGCAGGGCTGATGGCGCGGGAACTGGACAAGGACGAAGCCTGGATCGACACGCAAATCGCTGACTTTAACCGAATCGCCCGGCATTTCGATATCGCGACGCTGGGAAAACAAAACAACTAAAATCATGATACGATTTTCAAAATAGAAATGGAGAGAGCGAATGAATGCGTTTGTGGCGGAATTTATCGGCACGTTGTTATTGGTACTGTTTGGAAACGGTGTAGTGGCGAATGTGGTACTGGCGAAAACCAAGGGGCATGGGTCCGGCTGGATCGTGATCACCGCAGGCTGGGCATTCGCGGTGTTTGTCGGTGCGTTTTGCAGCGCGGAATATAGCGGTGCCCATATCAATCCCGCCATCACCGTCGCCATGGTCGCCGCGGGCACGATGGATCTGCTGACCGCGGCAGGGTATATTGCCATGCAAATGTTGGGTGGATTCACCGGAGGCTGCCTGGTTTATTTCTTTTACCGGGAACATTTCATCGCCACGGACGACCCAGATGGAAAGATGTCCTGTTTTTGCACAGCCCCCAATATCAGGAATTTGAAGCAGGCGTTTTTCTGTGAGGTCGTTGGTACATTTGTCCTGGTCTATCCGGTCTTCTTGATCGCGCAGCCCTGCCTGATGATGCCCAATGGGCCCACCGGGCAGGAAGTCCCCATCGGGCTGGGCTCGCTGGGGCTGCTGCCCGTTTCCCTGCTGGTCTTCGCGATCGGCTTGTCGCTGGGGGGGACCACCGGCTATGCCATCAATCCCGCCCGCGACTTCGGCCCCCGCATGGCCCACGCCATCCTACCCATTCCGGGGAAGCGGGACAGCGACTGGGCTTACGCCTGGGTTCCCATTGTCGGGCCCATCGTCGGCGCCCTGCTGGCCACTCTGCTGTACCGAGGCGTTTGCTGAAGTTTATCATCCCGTAATATTATCAATCCATCAGATGGGGCGGGCCGGTTTATTTCAAATGCTCGCCCCCATCGATATAAAGACAATCCCCTGTCGTGAATTCGTTTTCCAACAGATAGCGCAGCGCGCACAGGATTCCTTCAGGACTGCCAATTCGCTTCAGGGGCACGCTGTGGCAGCGGTCCTGCAAGTAAGCCTCATCCTCGCCCGGAGGCGGCAAAATGAGGCCCGGCGCGATCCCGTTGACCCGAATACCAGGCCCCAGGGCCTTGGCCGCCATACGGGTAAATTCCAGCAAGGCTTTTTTGGTAAGGGTATACGCGAAATACTCCACCACCGTGCGCGCCGCCTTGGTATCGATCAGATTGATCACCTGGCCCTCAGACACCCTCCGGGCAAAATCACGGGTGAGGAAGAAAGGCGTTTTAAAATTGATCTGAAAGTGGCGGTCGAAGAGGTCTTCTTCCGTCTCGAGCAGGTTGGCTTTTTCAAAAATAGACGCGTTATTCACCAAAATACAGCAGTCCGGACAGGCAACGATCACCTCGGGGATCAACCGGCGCACATCGGCCATCTGCCCAAAATCGGCTTTGAAGAGCGTGCAGCGACGCCCCAGCCCCTGGATGGAATCCGCCGTCTCCCGCGCCATCTCCAATGAGTGGTTGTAGTGCAGGGCGATATCATACCCCTCTTCCGCCAGATGGAGCGCCAAGTAGCGGCCGATCCGCTGCGCCCCGCCAGTAATCAATACGGTTCCTTTTGTCTTCATCGCTTGCCTCTTCAAGTTGGTCGGTCCTATCTGAATCCCCGGAAAAATGATTCCCGCCTGCAATCCCCTGAAAATTTCGGTTTTCTGAGAAGGATGGGATATACACCATGCGTAAAGCAATTAAACTATACACAAATTTTTTAGACAAAGCCAATAATCAGGAGACAATACCATGGGTAATCGTGTGTTCAATTTCAGCGCCGGGCCAGCTGTGCTCCCCCTCCCTGTTCTCGAAAAAGCCCAACAGGAAATGCTGGATTTTCAGGGGTGCGGGATGTCCGTCATGGAGATGAGCCACCGTTCCAAGCCCTTTGAAGGCGTTTTAGCCAAGGCCGATCAGGGCTTGCGCAATTTGCTTGGCATTTCCGAGGACTATGCCGTTCTGTTTCTGCAAGGCGGAGCCAGCATGCAATTCGCCATGGTTCCCATGAATCTGTATGAAGAAGGCAAACCGGTGGATGTCATCCATACCGGCGCCTGGACCAAGAAAGCGATCGAGGAAATTCAAAACCTCGCCTCCATGCGCTATGCCGCCAACATGGCCCCGGAAAAGTACATGCGCCTGCCCAAGGCGGAAGAATTGGATTTCAACCCTGATGCCTCCTATGTCCACATGTGCTCCAACAATACTATATTTGGAACGCAGTGGCGCTGGTACCCGGACACCGGTCAGGTACCCTTGGTAGCGGATATGTCGTCGGATATCCTCTCCCACCCGGTGGATGTCTCCAAATTCGGCCTGATTTTCGCGGGCGCGCAAAAGAATGCCGGGCCCGCCGGGGTTACCATCGTGATTATCCGCAAAGATCTGGCGGAGCGGGTCAAAGCCACGGTGCCCACCATGTTGCGTTACAAAATTCATATCGAGAACAATTCGCTCTACAATACCCCACCCTGTTACCCCATCTACATCGTCAGCCTGGTGACGGAATGGCTGGAAGGATTGGGTGGTCTTCAAGCCATGGAGAAAATCAACCAAGATAAAGCCAAGATTCTGTATGACGCCATCGACACCACCGATTTCTACTATTGCCCCGTGAACAAAGAGGACCGCTCCACCATGAACGTCGTCTTCCGCATTCAGGGTAATAATGAGGAACTCGAAGCCCAATTCATCAAGGAAGCCACCCAAACCGGGCTCAGCGGCCTCAAGGGCCACCGCTCCGTCGGCGGTCTGCGCGCGTCCATCTACAACGCCCACCCCGTCGAAGGCGTGCAGGCGCTGGCCTCGTTCATGAAAGATTTTGAGAAGAAAAACGGATAAACCCCACTTTCCCCAACCCAATCCAGGCGGGCCACGCAGTATTCTGCGGGCCCGCTTTTCATTGGGCTGCACAATCTAGCCCTCTTTCCTTCAACCCTGTTTTACTTTCTGTCGGTTTTCTTATAGGATTACGGATTGAAGAACGATTCCACACAGGGCTAGAACGGATCTATACCATGTCAATCCATGCCGCAGAACGAAAGCGCGTTGCAATCAGCGGGGCATCTGGTTTTATCGGCACCCGGCTTTGCCGCTATTTGGAAGGCAAAGGCCATCGAGTGTACCGGCTGGTTCGCCATCCTGCTCAAAGAGAAAATGAAATACCATGGAGCCCGCAGGAAGGCATCCCCTTGCTGGAGCGCCTGGAACCACTGGACGCAGTCATCCACTTGGCGGGCAAGAACATTGCTGATGGACGGTGGACAAGCACGCGCAAAGCAGAAATTCATCAGTCTCGGGTGGAAGGCACTCTAGCCTTAAGCCGCACCCTTCTAGCGCTCCCACACCCCCCCCAAGTTCTGCTGAGCGCATCCGCGATTGGTTTCTATGGCGACCGCCAAGATACCCCCGTGGATGAGGACTCCCCCCCCGGCTCCGGCTTCCTCGCCGAGGTGTGTCGACAATGGGAAGCGGCGGCTCAGCCCGCCCGCGACGCGGGAATTCGCGTGGTCCATCCCCGCATCGGGGTGGTGCTTTCCACCGAAGGGGGCGCGCTCGCCAAAATGCTCCTACCCTTCCGCTGGGGCCTGGGCGGGCCAACCGGGCCGGGAACGCAATTCATGAGCTGGATCGCCCTGGCGGATCTGTTGCGTGCCTTTCATTTCTGCATGCAAACCGAGTCCATCCAAGGGCCGGTCAATTTCACAGCCCCCCATCCAGTAACC
>JAVFAP010000266.1:0-6073 GCA_034002445.1 bacterium
TAATCTGGGTTTCGATGATCAGTTGATCGCCGGGAACGACTTTTTTACGGATTTTGGTATTGTCTATCCCCACCAGGTACACAATCTTTCCTTGATTCGGGGGTTGGGAGAGAAGCAAAACCCCACCGGCCTGCGCCATCGCTTCCACAAGAAGAACACCTGGCATCACCGGTTCCTGGGGAAAATGCCCGTTGAAGAATTCTTCGTTGTTCGTCACATTTTTGATCGCGACAATGCGCTTTTCATCGTAATCGATATCGATCACTTTGTCGATGAGAAGGAAGGGATACCGGTGCGGAAGAATCTTCCGGATTTCCGGTCCAGTGATGGGGAGTTTAAATGGAACCATTTCGTCACTCGAGGGGGTGGAGAGGGAGCCATTCAAGGTCTTCAGGATTTTTTGGACGAAGCGGATGTTGAACGCATGCCCGGAGCGGACCGCGATAATATGCCCTTTGACCGGACTGCCAAGCAGGCTGAGATCGCCGATCACATCCAGAATCTTGTGTCGCACAATCTCGTCCTGAAAACGCAGTTCCTCGTTCATGAAGCCATCATCATTGATGACAATGGCGGTATCCAAACTGCCACCCTTGATCTTGCCTTCCTTGCGTAATTTTTCGATATCGATGAAGAAGCAAAACGTGCGGGCGGGGGCGATTTTCTTTTCGAAAATATCTTCGTTGATCAAAAAGGAGGCGGATCGAATCCCCACCGCGGGGTGGTTGTAATCGATCTTATAGGTAACTTCAAAACTATTGGAAGGGATAATTGCCAGTTCCAACCCATTTTCAAAGAGCCAGACGGGTTCTTTCACCTCGATATAGCGCTTGGGCTGATCCAGAACACGAATCCCTTTTTCTCGGATTGCCTGCACGAAAGGCAAGGCACTCCCATCGCAGATGGGCGGCTCACTGGAATTCAGTTCGAGGATAACATTGTCAATCCCCAAACCGGTGCATGCCGCTAACAAATGCTCGACCGTTTGAATCTGGATATTGCCTTTCCCCAAGGCGGTCAGATAGAGGGAATCTTCCAGAGATGCGTTTTCTGCTTTGACTTCAATGATCGGATTTCCGGGGAGGTCTGTACGGACAAACCGAATGCCGGAGTTGGCTTCCGCGGGTTTAAAGGTAACGGTCACTTCTTGTCCGGTATGGAGCCCCACGCCGCTGATTGAAGCTTCCGCAGCAATTGTTTTCTGATATTCCACCATTTACGAATTCTTTTTCGCCTTGAGGGCGTCCTCCATCAATTGAATTTTTTCGAATAATCTCGGTAAGCGCGCGAGATTGGCTTTGAGCCGCTTTTCTTTGTTGATCGGTTGCGCCGGATCGCCCCAAAAATCGGAATCAGGCGGGACATCGGTCTGTACGACACTTTTCGCTCCAATCCGGGAGCGGGCACCGACCGTCAGGTTGGGTGAGATGACAACCTGGCCCGCCACAACCGAGTGATCACCCAAATGGACATGATCGCCAATGGTGACTTGCGCGACGACAATACAATGTTGGCCTACCTGCACACCCAGACCAACCTGCACCAGATTATCGACCTTGGTTCCCCTCCCCAAAACGGTGGGGGATTCTTGCGAACCCGAAACCACGACGTTCGCACCCAGTTCCACATCCTCCTCCAGGGTCACTGGCGTCGGCCCTCCTATAAGGTAAGGATGAGATGTGATCCCGATCCGACAGCCGCCATGCAAGATGACATTGGCGCCCAATTCACACCCCTCCCCGATGGAGACGTGGGGATACAACGTCACATTGGTCCCAATGAGGGCGTTGTTGCCTATGTACACACCGGGATACAAAATGGAATTGTCACCGATCACGGCCCCCTCTTCCACAATGGCGTGGGGCATGATCGTCACATCCCGCCCCAATTGGGCCGAGGCCGAGACTTTACTGGCGGGATGGACCCCACCGGATGTTTTGCGGCTGTTTTGATGAAAAAGACTTAAGGCTTTGGTAAAGGTGAGATAGGGATTGGCGGAACGAATGAGGGGGAGAAAATCGGTTTCCAAATCAAGGGGGACAATGAGGGCCGAGGCTTGCGATTCGGCTATCTTAGCCACGTATTTGGGATTGGCGACAAAGGAGAGAGTCCCCTCTTTCGCCGCCGTGATTTCTCCAACACCGGTTAAAACAAGGGAACCATTCCCTTCGAATGGCTCCCCCAGAAGTTCACTTAATTCCGCAAGGGTGTATGTCGGCAACGCTTTTCTCCTGCGAGTTATTTACCCAATTGGTCTATCACTTTTTTGGTGATGTTGAATTTTTCATCGCCAAAAACAATGTACTTTCTGCGAAAGACAAAGGCATACCCTTCGTCTTTGGCAATCTTTTCGACCACTTTTTGCAGTTCTTCCAGGAGCGGCTGCAATTTTTTATTTTGTTCTTCCTTGAACTCAACTTCTTCGGCTTGCGTCATCTGCATGAATTGTTCGCGGTCTTTCAAGAGTTGATTCCGCCGTTGTTTCGCCGCGTCTTCACTCATGAATTCTTTTTGCAGATTGAATTCCGAAAATTTCTCTTGCAACTCTTTACCGGTCTGGTCCAAACTCGTCTTGCTTTCTGAATACAATTTCTTGAGATCGCCAAACACGGCCTTGAACTTCGGGCTGTTGTCGAAAATCTCGTTCAAATCGATAAACGCAATCTTCAAGGGTGCTGCTGCCGCCGCCGCATTGCGCTGTTGCGCCGAGGCGACAGAAAACCCAAGCGAAAGAATGAAAAGCAAAAGGGTTGCGGTTAAAACCGCTTTCTTGTGAGAAGAAATCATCATTTCTGATCCTCCGTGTTGATCGATAGCCGTATTTTAGCCGGGATTCTCCAAAACACCCACCCTTCCAAGGGAAATGGGGGACAGGAAATCTGGATTAATTCTGTCGGATTCCAGTTGGCACGCCCCCCCTCTGGCTTGCCCGTGGAGAGAAGCCAGAGGGATCAGGTTAAGTCGTGGAAACGCCAACAGAATGGGTTGGTTTAAAAGGTTTGCCCAAAACTGAAGTGGAAGAATTGGGTGTCGTCCTCGTCAAACTTACGTAAGACGAAGGGGAAGTCGATCCGAAACGTCGCGTTGAATCCAGGGATATACACCCGCAAGCCCACACCGGTACTGACACGGAGTTCGGAAGGATCGATATCTCCAATTTCAGGCCAGCTGGTCCCCGCGTCCAGGAAGACAACGCCTTGCAACATTTCGTTAAAACCATAGCGGAGTTCGGCGTTGTTCACCCATGCCGCCTCACCGCCGAGATAGGAACGGAAGCCGCCGAGCCGGTGGTCGGCATACCAAATGGAGGCATATTGCCCAATCCCGCCTTCATCAAAACCACGGACAGTTCGACCGCCCCCGATAAAGAACCGTTCTTGCAGGGGGACAAAACCCGGATCGCCATAGGCATGGGCGAGATCCACTTCGGTGGATAAGGCCAGAATCAGCTTTTCCATCACCGGTTCATAATAATGAGCCAGGTTACTCCATTTAACGAATTCATTATCCGTGAGCCCCGCCACTTCCACCGTCGAACGCAAATAGGTCCCCGATGACGGATTCATTTTGAAATCGCGCAGATCATGGACAAATCCCACCGTCATACTGGTGGTGACGTTCTCACCCAGATTGTATTCTTCGGGGATGG
Source organism: bacterium (assembly GCA_034002445.1). Taxonomy (GTDB): domain Bacteria; phylum Hinthialibacterota; class Hinthialibacteria; order Hinthialibacterales; family Hinthialibacteraceae; genus JAVFAP01. Next base: position 3,650 of record JAVFAP010000266.1, read on the forward strand.
TACTGGGGTCCAGGGCATAGCGGTGACCGGAATCGGGCTTGAGATCGGTTTGTTCCCCCTTGAAACCAACCAGGAAGTCCAGATCATCGTTAATCTCATACCCAAAGGTGACAGCAGACCCAATGCGCTCTTCATCGAAACTGCGACCGCCATAGCCTTCTTGATCGATATAATACACCTTCCAATCGGCGTTGAGGTCATAGCCCATGAAGTAGGGGTCCTCCAATTCCACCGCGAAGCGGTTGCGCAGGGTCCCGACTTCGGCGGTGGTGCTGCCGCGCAATCCCAGACCAAAGAGATTCCGTTCCGAGACAGAAACGAAGACGGTCGGACCATAGGACGTGCTATAGCCACCCCCAAATTGAATCGCCCCGGTTTGAATCTCTTCTAACTGTAAAATCAAATCATCCACCTGGGGATCGTCTGTCGCCCGGCGCTGAAAGCCAGGGATCAGATTCAACTGGCCGGGAGCCGGATAGGGACGGGATTTGAAGAAGTTCAAGTTGACCAGGTCACGATCGCTCTCGATCACCTTGGTCCAATCGATCGGCTCGCCTGTGGTCAATCCGATTTCCCGCTGAATCACTTTTTCCTTGGTTTTAAATTCGCCTTCTTCCACCGGTTCGATCGCCCCGTCTTCCATCACGACCACCCCTTGAATCTCCACATCGCCCAGATATTTCCGTGGCGACTCGGTGATGGGAATATGGATATCCACCACGAGATTCTTGGTATCGCGCATCAATTGCGAATCGAGAGGGGGAAAATAGGTATCGAGATAGCCCTGGGCGCGATAGAGGTTGCGCATGGTCATCTCGCTGTTCTGTAATTTTGATACCGAGAAGGTATCGCCGGCTTGCAGCGTGATATGCTGGGCAAGTTCTTCGGTAGAGAAGATGGAATTGCCTTCCAACGTGACGTTTCCGACCGTATAGGGTTGGCCTTCGACAATCTCAAATTGCACCCGAAGCCCTTTGCCGTCAATCTCTTCCACCGGGCCCGGGGTAACCTGCGCGTCGATATAGCCGTGATCCCAGTACACCATCCGAATCCGGTCGCAATCGTCTTGCACGGTTTGTTCATCGTAATGGCGCTTGATGAACCACCAGGTTTTTTTGGTTTGCAACGCCCGTTTAAATTCTTTGACTTCCAACGCCTGATTCCCGGTAAACTGGATATCACGAACCGGAAGGCGGGCGCCTTCCTGCACATCGAAGATCATTTCCACGGTGTTGTCTTGCCTGGATTCTTCCACCCGCCAGGAAACCTTGGTGTTGGGAAAGGATTGATCGGTATAGAAGGATTGCAGTTTTTTCTCGAAATCTTCCGCGACGGCTTCATCATAGAAAACTTTTTTCTTGGTGGGCTCAAACCCAATCTCTTTATTCAGTTTTCTTTTTTTGTGTCTGCGGTTCCCCTGGAAATTGATATCTTTCAATAACGGTTTTTCTTCGACCAAGAAGATCAAATTCCAGCCTGTTTCCGACTTTTCATCCGAGACCGCGATATTGGAAAAATAGTCCAATTCCCAGATCGATTGAATATCTTTGCGGATCGTCCACACAGTCGAGGGCTTTTGCAGATCATCCCCGACTTTGGTTTTGATCACCTTTAAAATTTCGGAAGGATTGACATGGGTCGTACCCTCGATTTGGATTTCGTTGATCAAATCCGCAAACGAGCCGGAAGCGGCGAAAACCAAAATCAAGACGACAACGATGCGAGAGAAAGATTGACGGCACACGCTATTAAACTTCAACCTCCTTCGGTGAAGATTCGGTAAACACGAGTTCATCCACTCCTAAATCCGCAACGATCTCTGCTTTGCCTTTGAAGCGGCCTTTCAACATTTCCTCGGAGAGAGGGTCTTCAAGGAATTTCTGGATAGTCCGTTGGAGTGGTCTTGCACCATACGCTTTATCGAAGCCTTTGTCAACCAGGAATGCTTTGGCCGCCTCGGTCAATTTCAATTTGAGTTTCAGCGGCTTCATCCGGACTTCGAGCTCGCGCAGCAGGATATCACAGATTTTGCACACATGATCCCTCTCCAGCTCATGAAAGACAACCACCTCATCCACCCGGTTCAAAAATTCGGGGCGAAAGGTTTTCTTCAACTCGCTCATCACCTTGTCTTTCATGGAGGCGTAATTGGTGTTGGCATCGTTCAGGGTAAACCCGAGGGAGGACCGGTTGGTAATTTGCTCCGAGCCGATATTCGAGGTCATGATCAGAATGGTGTGCCGGAAATCCACCTTATGCCCGGTGGAATCAGTCAAACGGCCTTCCTCCAGCACTTGCAGCAAGATATTGTAAACATCCTGATGGGCTTTTTCGATCTCATCGAGGCAGATGACCGAATACGGTTTACGCCGGACTTTTTCCGTTAACTGCCCGCCTTCATCATGCCCCACATAGCCGGGAGGC
>JAVFAP010000267.1:0-6061 GCA_034002445.1 bacterium
AATTTGTCTGGCCGTACGAGATGAAACTGGTCCAATCCCTGCATGCGTTGGGGACCCGGGTGCGGCTGCACATCTGCGGCAAGACTCATAAGTACTACAAAGAGATGGGGCAATTGGGCTGCGAGATAGTGGACCTGGATTGGATGAACCCCATGGATCAGGCGCGGATTGAAATGGGATCCAAGCAAGTGTTGTGCGGCAATATCGATCCGGTGCAGGCGTTGAAGAATTCCACGCCGGAGGCGGTGTATCAGGCGATCCAAGCCTGCCATCGGGCGACCGGGCCGAACTATATTGTCGGGGCAGGCTGTGAGGTGCCGCGCGGCACGCCACCGGAGAATCTCCGCGCCATGATCGAGTACGCACAGAGCCACGCCCCTTCCGCATTGGCCTGACTTCGCCACGTTGGCTTCATCCCAGTCAGGGGGATTGTGGAAATCCCCCTGTAGTTCTTTTAACAACACATGAAAAATTATACCCTATCGATTCAGCCTCTCGGAAAAACAGTGCAAGCGCCTGCTGGGACCCTCTTGCAGGATGTCTTGTTTGAATATGGGGTCGAGTTTCCTTGCGGGGGGCAGGGAATGTGCAAGGGCTGCCGGGTGAAGGTACTGCAAGGAGAACTGCCGACTACCGTATTGGAAGAACGGGCGTTCCCTTCCGATGAATTGGCGCAGGGTTGGCGCCTGGCGTGCCTGCATCGGCTTGAAGGCGATTTGGTTTTGGAACTGGCCCAATGGGAAATGCTGATCCTGGCGGATGCCACGACCGTATCATTTACCCCGGCTTCTGGGGTGGGTGCGGCGGTGGATTTAGGGACGACGACGATTGTCGTTCAGGTTGTTGACCGCCAGGATGGGCATGTGCGGGCGGTGGCCTCGGGGCTGAATCCGCAGGCACGGTATGGCGGCGATATCATGAGCCGCATCCAGTTCGAGCAGGGGGAAAAGGGAGTGTTGACGGCGCTGGTGCGGGAAGAAATCGAGCGCCTGGTCCAGGACGCGGTGCACCGAGCTGGGCAGTTTACTGGGATTCAAGAGATTGTCCTCGCGGGCAACACCGCGATGCATCATCTCTTTTGCGGATTGGATATCGCGCCCCTGGCGGTGTATCCCTTTGAGCCACACCATCCTGGCTTGCAGCGGTTTTCTTGCACGGAACTGGGCTGGCGAATCGAGGGCAACCCGCAAGTGGAGTTTCTCCCGAATTTGGGTGGATTTGTCGGCAGTGATTTGCTGGCGGGGCTAATGGCCACTCGCTTGCACGAGAGCGAAGCCCTCATCGCGCTGATTGATTTGGGGACCAATGGCGAGATCCTCATCGGCAACCGCGACAAGATTCTGTGCGCATCCACCGCCGCTGGGCCCGCGTTTGAAGGGGGCCGGATCGCGATGGGGATGCGGGCATCCACGGGGGCCATTTCCTCGGTCACCATTCAGGGTGGCGTGATGGTGTGCCACACGATTGGTTCGGCCGAGCCGCGCGGGATTTGCGGTAGTGGTCTGGTGGATGCGGTGGCTTGTGGATTGGAACTGGGCCTGATCCAGTCCAATGGCCGGTTGCAGAATGGGGCCACGGAACTGGCTTTGCATGGTCCGGTGCGTCTGATCCAGAAAGATATCCGTGAACTGCAACTCGCGAAGGCCGCGATTGCTGCGGGCATCCGGATATTACTGGATGAACTGGGCGCGACACCGGATCAGGTCGAAACCATGTACCTGGCGGGTGCGTTTGGAAATTACCTGAATCCAGGCCATGCCAAACGAATTGGGCTTTTTCCGTTCCCCATCGAAAAGGTGATCCCTGCGGGGAACACCTCGCTTTTGGGGACCAAGATCTGTTTATTGAACTCGCTTCAGGATGAAATCCACTTCGCTCCGGTCTTATCCAAGATCGAGCATATTCCCATCCACGCCAACATGAAGTTTCAAGAGATTTATGTGGATGAGATGGGCTTTCCCGCCGAATAAATCCAAAATTTAATCATCCTCCATTTTTCTCCGGACCAAGGCTCGCGATGACCGGAATGGATTTCTTCAGGGGAAATCTACATTTACTATTGACATTCGATAGATCGAATGAATAATTGCGATGACCGAATTTCCGGGGAAAGGAGGTGGAGGCTATATTTTCTTTTTGATCGATACTGATCGATCATGGTAATGAATGAGAGATTACGCAAATAAAATACCCACATATGGGGGAGGATATGATGAAGAAATTAACAAGTTTCTTACTTTTTGTGGCTGTGATCGCGGCCAGTGGATTTGCCCAAGTTGGCATTTTCGAGAAAGCGGCGGATTGGACGTTGACGACCGAGGGCAATCTCAAATCTCCGGGGACGGCTTCCTTCAGTAATGGAAAGTATACCCTTGAGGGCAATGGCGATGATATCTGGAACACCGCGGATGAGGGGTATTATATTTACACCGAAAAGAGCGGCAGTTTTAGTATTACGGCGCTGCTCTATTGGGTGGATCCAGGCACGGATCCTTGGTCGAAGATGATCACGATGATCCGGCAAACAGGGAGTGATCCCGCCTCCAAATATTTTGGAAGCCAACTGCGGGGCAATCTGTTTGGCGATATGGTTCACGCGACAATGCGCCTGGCTACAGGAGGGGGATCGTTCAGTTATCAGTTTTATTATCCAAAGATCGATCCCTCCGATCCCAACGAAACTTTGTTGCCCGTGATGTCGTTGGCGGATGGAATCTGGGTCCGGACGTCCCGGGTGGCGGAGATGAATTTGTTTTTGTCTGAATGGTCGGAAGATGGCAAGACATGGCATTTGGGCCGCGTTGAGACCATTGAGATGGCAGATCCCGTTTCGGTTGGATTGGCGATCACCAATCACTTGAACGACCAGAATGTTGCGATTGGGGAGTTTAAAAATGTCTCGATAACCGACTTGCCGTCCTTGCCGTTGAGTGGAAGCCGGACTTTTTCAACGGGGAGTTTTCAACCGGGGAGCAGTGTGGAGGTCACACTTACTCTGTTGAATCCTAACAAAGCAGCGTCTACAGTAAAGATCGAGGATATTGTTCCAGCGGGTTGGACATTATCCAATCTCAGTAACGGTGGGACAGTCAGCGGGACGAAGGCGGCATGGAATATCCAGATTCCGTTTGGGTATACCACCATCAAGTACACCGCGAAAGCACCTAGCGCGCCGGAATGGATCAACACCTGGGGCGGGACCGTAGGTTCATTCGCGATTACGGGAACAACTGCCTTGACGATGGCTCAGGAAAAGCCTGCTGGAGATCAACTCTTTGGATACCATGCAGATATCTTTAAGAGCCTGGACCGTCTGGGTGGAACTGAACCGGTCGCCGGTGGGGCGGAATACGATCCGGCAACAAAGATATATACGGTATGGGGAAGTGGCTGGGATATTTGGGATAACGACGACGCGTTCCATTTTCTGTATACCAGTGTTTCAGGGGATTTTAAGATATCCGCAAAGATCCATCATGATGAGAGTTCGCGTAGCACGGGTACGGATGTCTGGATCAAGGGGATGCTGATGGCGCGGCAGAATTTGACTCCTGGGTCTCCAAATTTTGCAAACCGTGTGCGTCGGGATGGGCAATACAGCTGGCAAATGCGTCAAACCCAGGATGGGGGAAGCAGTAGTGATGGCAACAACCGGGTGACTTTTACCACCATGGGATATGACAAAGCTGATTTCCCCCGTGTCATGGTGGAACGGATTGGCAACCAGTGGAAGATCTACTATAAAGATGAGAAAGGGGCAGGGAACTGGATGCAGGTGCAGAGTACGCAGACCTTGCAGCTGGAAGATCCAATTCTGGTGGGATTGGCGGTTACCGCGCATCAACTGGGGATGGTGCAATATACCTGGTTCAAGGATGTTGAGTTGGAACTAGCGGAACCGCCCGCGGTTATGGAGTGGTCGTTGTTCTAGTTTTGGGTTCATATTTCCTTAAGGGAAAAGCCCTCTCTCGATCGAGAGAGGGCTTTTTGTATGGATTTGAAAGATGCGCAACTCCCCTATGGCTTGATCAAAAGGGAGTGCCATGCTGATATACCCTATCCTTATTGGAGAACGGAAAGGTATCTTATGAACAAGTTGTTGTATTATCTTCTTTTTGTAGTCCTGTCCAATACCGCGGTTTGCGCGGATGTGGTTTCGTTTTTGGAAGCCAAACCGGTGTGGCCGGGCGTGAAGGATTCCGCCACTGGGCGTATCGAAAGCCTGGCCGGGGAGAAGAACCTCTTTGTGGGGTTCCGGACCGTCTTTGAGGCGGACGCGGCGCAACCAGTCGCGGTACGGCTGACGGCCTCGTCGCTCTATCGTGTTTTTGTCAATGGCGAGTTTGCCGGGCATGGCCCTGCCCGGGGTCCGCACGGCTATGACCGGATCGACCAATGGGATATCAGCCCGCTGGTGAAGCCGGGGAAGAATATCGTGGCGATCGAGGTGGCCGGGTACAATGTCAATAGCTTTTATTTGCTGGATCAACCGGCCTATTTGTGTGCGGAGGTGCTGTTGGATGGGCGAGTGCTTGCGGCAACGGGAAACGCCCTGGCATTTGAAGCGTTCCGGCTGAGCGAGCGGGTGCAAAAGGTGCAGCGCTACAGTTTCCAGCGCCCGTTCAGCGAAGCGTATCATCTGAACCCGACCTATGATCATTGGCGCTTTGATGTGTCGGCGAAAAGAGAGCCGATGCAGCTGGCTGAAGTTGGGGAGAAGCCATGGCTGCCGCGGCGGGTTCCGTACCCGACTTTTGCGAAACAGCCCGCGTTGCGCTTGGTTTCCACCGGTACGATCCAAACGGGGTTGCAGCCTGCCCAGGTGTGGAAGGACCGCTCGCTGACTCAGATCGGGCCCCAACTGGGTGGATATTTGGAAAGCGAACTGGAGACGATCCCCACATTAAAACTACAGACGATCGCCAATCAAACCACGGTGGCGGTTAACCAGCCATACCCATGGACCGAAGCCATCCCCTTGGGGCGTAATTCTTACGCGATCGTGGATTTGGGCACCAACCTGACGGGGTTCCTGGGCGCGACCATCCGTTGCGTGGCAGATACCCAGTTGTACATTACCTTCGATGAAATTTTGCAAAATGAGGATGTCAACTTCAAGCGGCTGGGATGCGTCAACGCGATCGAGTTAAATCTGAAAAAAGGGACGACGACATTTGAATCGTTCGAGCCCTATACCGCGCGCTATGTGAAATACACGGTGCTGGATGGCGAATGCGAGGTTTGGCATCCCTCCCTGCGAGAATATACCAATCCCGATACCCAAGCCGCCCAGTTTGCCGCGAGCGATCAGAGGCTGAACCGCCTGTTTGCCGCGGCGAAGCAAACCTTCGCCCAGAACGCGGTGGATGTGTTCATGGATTGCCCCTCGCGGGAACGCGCGGGCTGGTTGTGCGACAGTTACTTTACCGCGCGGGTGGCGTTCGATCTCTGCCGGGATTTGAGCGTGGAGACCAACTTCTTCGAGAATTACCTTCTGCCTACCGGATTCAAGCACCTGCCGGAGGGGATGCTGCCGATGTGCTATCCCTCCGACCATTATGACGGCGTGTTTATCCCCAACTGGTCGATGTTTTTTGTTGTACAGTTAGAAGAGTATTTGCAGCGTTCCAATGACACCGTGCTGGTGGCGGCGCTGGAGCCCCGCGTGATGAAACTGCTGGACTATTTCCGGCCGTTTGAAAACAGTGACGGGCTGCTGGAGAAACTGGAAAGTTGGGTGTTTGTCGAATGGTCCGAGGCCAACCGGTTCGTGCAGGATGTCAATTATCCCTCCAATATGCTCTATGCCCAAACGCTTAGCGCGGCGGGGCGGCTGTACAACAAGCCCGAACTGGTGGCACAAGCCGAGCGTCTGCGTGAGACGATCCGAAAGCAAGCCTTTGATGGCCAGTTCTTTCTTGAAAATGCCCTGCGTAAGGATGGAAAATTGGAAGTAACCCAAAACCATACCGAGGTATGCCAATATTTCGCGTTTTACTTTGGTGTGGCGACTCCAGAAGCGTATCCCGAATTGTGGGCGAAACTGCAGAAGGATTTTGGG
>JAVFAP010000268.1:0-6057 GCA_034002445.1 bacterium
CGTCCGGCTGGCGCTGCTGAAATGGTAAAGAGAGTTTAAATCCTTTCCCAGGGGGAATTGGTTACGCCCTGGGAAGGGATAGTTTCTTTTACTACAGAAAAGAAAACAGTTATGGCCAAGAAGATCAATTGGGCTGGGGTGATTGCGAAACTGCCCGGGGTGTATGTGGAAGATCAAGACCCGGAAGGATGCGGCGTGGCGGTGAGTCTTGAAGCCAGCGCGCCGGGCCGCTGGGTGGTGCACGCGGTGCGGGATGAAAACGGGCACATTCGTTTTTTGTCCACCTCGCCTTGTGGGGCGTACGCGGTTTTTCAGCACCTGGAGAAGCTGTTTGCCGAAGCCGGTTATATCCCCGAACTCAGCGAGGTAGAATATGACATGCTCGAATTGCCGCCCAAGGACCGGGTATTCCACCAGACGTTGGCGGGCAAGATGCCTGGTGTGTATTTGGGGATGCCGGAGGAGGAAGGCTTGGAATGGGCGGCCCACTATTCGGTCGAAGTCAAAGGGGATGGGCGCTATGTCCTTTATTCCGGCGTGATTCCGGAGGGCGGGGTGTTCGGCAGCGAGCCGGAAATTGATCCCAGTGGTGTCTACGATCTGTCCCAAGTGCTGGATGAACTGCGGCTACTGGGATTCGCACCCACCTGCTTGGATTTTTTGTATCGGTTCGATACCCTTGATTTATCGGTAGTCGAGCGGAACCTTCCTGGTTCTGTGATCTCTTGCCCATCGGCGGCGGAGCAGGGGCTGGTGGTCTCTGTCTGCTGGGAGAGCGAGGACCGCTGGAAGGTCTTCACGGCGGAGCGTGCCGAGAGGGAAACACGAATCCATGAGCAGCGGGATTTGGATGCGCGCCAGGTCCATCATCGGGTTTATGAACTCGTGGCACAACCCATCCCGGCAGCGGCTGGAGAGCGGGTGGGCTTGCCACCCCTGGAAAAAGTATTCAGCGAATCGATCAGCAAAAAACTCAAGGGATTTTTTCTAGGGCAGGTACAAGGCCGGGACGAGGGCGGCCATGTCCAGACACGGTTCGTTTCGTTGCAGCACGAGGGCAAGGACGGCTGGTCGCTTTATTATGTCAAATCCGAAGAACTTCTGGCGGGCGGCCGGAAACTGCTGGCCCACCATGCCGGGCCGTTTGGGGAAGAACGGATTTACCCGTTTTTGGAAAGCCTCGATCCACTCCTGGATCCCTTGGATCTCCACGCCCGGTTGAGTGGACAGAAAAACCCCGATCTCTTTGCCTTGGCGAAACGGTTTGAAGAACAAATGGAAGCGAATTGATCCAGGTCGCGAGGGGATGAGGGGGCGTTCGCCTCGGGTCTGGCGTAACGAAAATTTCCGTTCGGGTGTAATTTGCGGTTGTGGTTTATGGGAGAATCGAATTACAATACCAGATGCGAACCTCTCCGAGAGGCCGTGGAATTTTTGTGTCCTCCCAGCGAAACGCGGATTTGTTCCAGAGGAGATAGCGTATGAGCTACCCAGTATTGAATCAATACATGAAAAAAGGGAAAGAAGCGTTTTTGGCGGGCGATTACCTGCAAGCCGAAAATGCGTTCAAAGCGGCGTTAGACGAGGCGAAGAAATATCAAACTCCCAATGAATACCTCGCCCATCAATTGAAAGTCTTGGGCGTATTTTATTTTGCGATGGGGGAAGCGAAAGACGCGGAGACCTATTTGCTGCGTTCGCTGGAGATGGAACGGCAACTGTTCAATTCGGACCTGTTGCAAGTGGGGAAGAGTTTGAACCAGGTTGGGCTGTTTTACCATTTCACCAATCAACTGCCCAAAGCGGAGAGAGCGTATAAAGAAGCGCTGGACTTATTGGAAAAAGCGCATTTCCGAAAAGTCCCTGAAGTGGGTTCGACGTTGTACTATGTCTGCCGCCACCTCTTGGCTATGGTGTACTGCGGCTTGAACAAACTGGATGCCGCACGCTCGCTATGCCAGGACAGTGGGGGGGATGCGGCACGGACCCTCGGTCCGGGTGGCCGGGAGATGACGATGGATCTGCATGCGGTCGCGCTCAAGTACTGCAATCAAGAGCATTTCCTTGAAGCGAAGAAAACCTGCAACTGGATACTGCACGTCTTTACGGAAAAATTAGAGACCGAATATCTGGGAGCGGTGGTGCAGGGCGATAAGATTTCCGCGCGTAAACTGCAGATTTTGGAAGAGATGTTGAAGCCCTCATACGAACTGCTGGCCCGGTATGATGACGCGTGGCGGCCTTCAATCCTGTCCCGTGATGAAGTGCTTCCCCGGCACCGGATCCAGCGGGAGGAGACCAAAAGCCCGGATTCCCCATCGGCCACGGACCGGATCCCACGCTTGGCTGAGGATCATTGGCGGCCTTAAGAGCCACGTGAGTGGCACCTCTGCGGGAGGCAGCCTGCCTTGGGGCGTGCTTCCGCGGAGGTGCGGTGCGGATGAAACGAATCCACAGGAAGCAGATGGATGGATTCGTTTTTTTGTGTAGACATGGAGATCGCCCCGGATTCGGGGCTGGAAAGGAAGCCTGGGTGGGAGGATTTACTTACCCCCATGCCAGCAAATCCCGGAGGAAAAGTAATGCCAGAACTAAGCGCCTTTGAAATAACCCAAAAGCAACTGGATGAATGCGTCGATATCCTTAAGTTGGATCCTGGCGTTCATGCGATTTTGCGGGTGCCAATGCGGGAGATTCATGTTTCACTGCCGATCCGGATGGATGATGGATCGATTCGCGTGTTCCAAGGGTATCGGGTTCACTACAACAATGCGAAAGGCCCGACTAAGGGGGGAATTCGGTTCCATCCCGACCGGACTATCGATACCGTGCGTTCCCATGCCGCCTGGATGACCTGGAAATGTTCGCTGTTGGATCTGCCCCTGGGAGGGGCCGGTGGCGGGATCATGTGCAATCCGAAGGAGATGTCGCGGGGCGAGTTGGAGCGCTTGAGCCGGGCATATGTGGATAATCTGGCCGATTATCTGGGGCCGGATAAAGATATTCCCGCGCCGGATGTGTATACCGACCCGTTGATCATGGCGTGGATGATGGATGAATATTTCAAGATCAACCGCAACAATCAGTTCGGGGTGATTACAGGGAAGCCGCTGGCGGTGGGCGGTTCCGTGGGCCGGGCGGACGCGGCCGCACGGGGCGGGGTGTACACCATCCGGGAGGCGGCGAAGGAATCTGGGATCGATCTTTCTCAAGCCCGGGTGGCGGTACAAGGTTATGGCAACGCTGGCTATTTTGCCGCGCAGCTGTGCACGACGCTGCTGGGCTGTAATGTGGTGGCGGTCAGTGATACCCAGGGCGGCGTGTTGAACAGCAATGGCTTGGACCCGGAAGTGGTGCGTCGGCACAAGGCGATGACCGGTTCGGTCGCCGGGCTGCCAGAATCAGAGCCGATCACCAATGAAGAGTTGCTGGCGCTGGATGTGGATATTCTGATTCCCGCGGCCTTGGAGAACGTCATCACCGAGCGCAACGCGGCGGGGATCAAAGCCAAAATTCTTGCGGAATTATCCAACGGGCCGACCACACCGGAAGCAGATGAAATCCTCAATAAAAAAGGCGTTCATCTGATTCCTGATTTTCTCTGCAACGCGGGGGGCGTGACGGTCTCCTATTTTGAAATGGTTCAAAATGCGTATATGTTTTACTGGGATAAAGAGACGGTGAACGAACGCCTCGATCAAAAAATGACTACCTCGTATCACGCGGTGCTCAATACCTCCCGCCGGTTTCATATCGATATGCGCAAGGCGGCGTATATCGTTTCGGTATTGCGGGTCGTGGAAGCGATGAAAAGCCGGGGCTGGATTTAAGTCCAAAAAACGGATGGTTAAAAAGGGGGTCCTGTGGCACTGCAATCTCCAAGCATACAGAGTGGCATCCCCGCGTTGGATCAAGCGCTGCAGCATATTCGGCTGGGCGACAACGTGGTTTGGCAGGTGAATGACCTGGAAGATTATTTCTTTTTTGCGCGGCCGTTCGCGGAACAATCCCTCCGCGATGGATACCCTTTAGTGTACCTGCGTTTCGCCTCGCACCCGCCGGTATTGGAAGCGCAGCCGGGGCTGGAGATCATCGAAGTCGACCCCAGCCACGGTTTCGATTCGTTCAGCGGCAAAGTCCACCAGATTATCGAGCAAAAAGGGCTGAAATGCTTTTATGTGTTCGACAACATTTCCACCCTGGTGGCGGAATGGGCCACGGATGAGCTGCTGGCGAATTTCTTTCAAGTGACTTGCCCCTTTTTGTTTGAACTGGATACCGTCGCCTATTTTGCCCTGACACTGGGGAACCATGATGACGCGACGGTGGTCCGGATTCGGGATACTACGCAAATTCTGATCAATTTGTACCGGGTCAAGGAAACCCTCTATTTCCACCCCATCAAGGTGTGGGAACGGTATTCCAACCAGATGTTTTTGCCGCACATGGTTTCGGGCGAGGATGTGTCACCGATCTTCCAAAGCGGCGACGCGGCCGAGATTATCGCCAGTGCCCGCAAACATCCGCTGCGGGCGGGGGATGAAACCATCGCGCCCTGGGAATCCGTTTACCGGACGCTCTATCAGTACTACAAAAACGGGGAACGGGAGTGCGATGGACGGCCGGAATTTTTGTCGCTGAAAGAAGAACTGACCGAGATGATCTTTGGCAATCAGCCGGAGATTCTGGACTTGGCGCAAAACTATCTGACCGCCAAGGAACTGTTTCAGATCCGAAACCGGATCATTGGCTCGGGAAAGATCGGGGGGAAAGCGGCGGGGATGCTGCTGGCCCGCAGTATCTTGAACAAAACCGATGGGGATCTGAATTTTGCCGGAAAGATGGAGGACCACGATTCGTTCTATATCGGATCGGATGTGTTTTTCACCTTTTTGGTGAAAAACAAACTGTTCCGGCTGCGGCTGCACCTCACGCGCGGAGGGGATATCTCCACGGACGAGTTTGATGATGTGGAACAGCGTTTTTTGGAAGGGGTGTTTCCCCGCGAGATTATGGACCAGTTCCAGAACATGCTGGATTATTTCGGTCAGGCGCCGATCATTGTCCGCTCCAGCAGTTTGCTGGAGGATGGCTTTGGCAACGCGTTCGCGGGAAAATACAGAAGCGAGTTTTGTAGTAATCAAGGTTCTCCCGAGATGCGGATGGAGGCGTTTTTGCGGGCGGTAAAACTGGTCTACGCCAGCGCGCTGAACCCGGATGCCCTCTCCTACCGGCGCAAGCGGGGGCTGCAGGAAAAAGACGAGCAGATGGCTCTCTTGGTACAGCGGGTTTCGGGTTCTTATTACAAACGATTTTTCTTCCCCAGCCTAGCGGGGGTGGCGTTTTCCCAAAACCTCTATGCCTGGACCGATCGCATCGACCCGAAGAAAGGGCTGATTCGGCTGGTTTTTGGTTTGGGCACCCGGGCAGTGGACCGGATCGGCGGCGATTATCCCCGCATGATTTCGGTCAGCCATCCCGAACTGCGGCCAGAGGTGGGGGATAAAGTAGTCAAGTATTCGCAGCGGGAAGTGGATGTCATCAATCTGGAAGAAAACCGGTTTGAAACCTGCTACTTTGCCGATGTGGTGGCGGAACGGGATTACCCCCATCTGCACATGTTTATTTCCACTCTGGTGGATGGGTATCTTTCGGACCCGGCGTCCATGTTTTTCGAAGGCCAGGCGGAAGACTTTGTCTTGACCTTCAACAACCTCATTGTAAAGACCGAGTTGGTGCCCATCTTGGGGGCGATGCTGGAACGGCTGGAGCGCGCCTATGGGCATCCGGTGGATACTGAGTTTACTGCCAGCCTGGATAGCAAGGGCCAGGCGCGGGTGAATCTGTTGCAATGCCGGCCTTTGGGGATGCAGGGGGCGGAAGGCCGGGATGTGAAGATTCCCGAGGATATCCCAGCCGAACAAGTCTTGTTCCGGGCTTCGCGGATCGTGAACGGCGGGATCGTCTCCAATATCCGGTATATCGTGCTGATCGATCCGCAAGTATACTCCTCCATCCAGCCATTGGACCGCAAACAGAGTGTGGGCCGGATGGTGG
>JAVFAP010000269.1:0-6045 GCA_034002445.1 bacterium
CCGCTGTGTAACCTTCTGTGAGACGGTGTCGGTTCCCGTCTTGGGGATTATCGAAAATATGAGTGGTTTTGTATGCCCGCATTGTGGGGAACGGGTAGACTTGTTCAATCGAGGCGGCGGTGAGCGCCTGGCGGAAGAAATGGAAGTGCCTTTTTTAGGAAGCATCCCCATTGAACCACAAATTGCCGTTTCGGGGGATGCGGGAACACCGTTTGTCCAGACAAATCAGGATCACCCCGTCACAGATGTCTTTCAAAAGATTATTGAAAACATCATTAAATCCATTGTAACCAATACAAAAGTATAAAAAGGAGATGAAATTGATGAAGATCGCGATTCCAATTGCAGGTGGTCGGTTGTGCGCCCATTTTGGGCATTGTCAGGAATTTGCTTTAGTGGATGTGGATGAATCTCAAAAAAAGATCCTGGGTCAAACGCGTCAGACTCCGCCGCCGCATGAACCGGGCGTCTTGCCTGCGTGGCTGCATCAGTTGGGTGCATCTGTGATTATTGCGGGGGGAATGGGACAGCGAGCCCAGGCCCTTTTTGCGCAGAACGAGATACGTGTCGTAGTTGGTGTGTCCGCGGATACGCCAGAGGAGATCGTGCAACAATTTTTGGATGGCTCGCTGCAAAGCGGCGTGAATTTGTGTGATCACTGAGGGGGAAGCGTATGCGATCCAGATCCCTTCTTTTCTTCTTTCTGTGGGCCGGATTTGGCTTTGGGCTGGGGATTTTGTCCCCGGCCTGGGCAAATGATCCGGCTTGTTTGTCTTTCTCCCCTCCTGGGGAGGGGACGCCGACGGCGAACGCGCCGATTGAGGATAGTACAGCGATGCATGCAAAATTACAAATGAAAGATTTGGAGCGTCATTCTGCTTTTACCTTCCGTCCCATTGGAGTGATCCGCTCTCCCTATTCCACCCTGCATCGGCCACCCCGGCAGGGGCGGTTGGCACCGGAGGTGGAGGCGATGATCGAGATTGAGGACGAGTTTCAGTCTGGGTTGGAGGGCATCGAGGACTATGACTACATTTATATTCTTTTTGTTTTTGACCGCAGCCGGGGCTGGAGCCCGAAGGTTACGCCGCCGGGGGCCAGCCAGGCCCGAGGCGTGTTCGCGACCCGATCGCCCAACCGTCCTTGTCCTATCGGGCTGACGGCGGTGCGCTTAATCAAGCGGGAAGGCGGCGTATTGCATATCGCGGGTATCGATGCCTTTGATGGAACTCCGGTGCTGGATATCAAACCCTATCTAGGTAGTATTGACGCGTTTCCTGAGGCCAATCATCGTCAGGAAGCAGAGTTGGGTCTTCCAGAAAAGAAATCAAGCAACTAAAGGAATAACGAAATGAACGAGTCTATTCTTCACGTGCAGGTGTTGGTTGAAAATCGGGCGGAAGCGCTGGGGCTGTTGGGGGAACATGGATTGTCGTACTTGGTTCAAAAGGGGGAACAGTCTCTGCTCTTCGATACCGGGCAGGGTATGGCCCTGGCGCATAACGCCGAGGTGCTGGGGGTGGATTTAGAACAGATTGATTGTATCGCGCTGAGCCATGGGCATTATGATCACGGAGGGGGGCTGACGTTTTTTGCAAAACGGCACAATCCCCCGCCGATTTACGCCCATCCCGCCGCGTTTTTTCCTAAGTATGCCAAGCGCCAGGACAACCAGTACCAATCGGTGGGAATCGTGGAAGTGCTTGGTCAGGCCATGGATCGGTTTACCGACAGTTTGGTTCCCGTTGTAAAGCCCACCGAGGTGTTGGAAGGTGTATGGCTGACCGGGCCGGTGCCACGGGTGGATGAAGGAGAATCGGCGCAAGAGGATTTCTATTTGGACGACCGGGGTGAGCGCAAAGATGAACTGCTGGATGACCAGTCTCTTTACTTTCTGAGCCAGGCCGGTGTCGTGGTGTTGTTGGGGTGCGCCCACAGCGGCGTGATCAATACGCTGAAATATATCCAAACGTTGACGGATCATCGCCCCTTTGCTCATGTGATGGGGGGGATGCATCTGCTTCATGCTTCTCCTGTCCGGATCGAGGAAACGATCGAGGCCTTGAAGGAAGTGGGTGTGCGGAAGGTTTCGCCCTGCCATTGCACGGGCGCGAACGCCACCCTGGCGTTGCACGCCGCGTGGGGAGAGGGCTGGTCGGCTTGCCAGAGCGGCAGCCACTTTTCGTTCCCATTATGAGTCCCCACATTCGATCGCAGTATCAAGCCAGATTGGAGCAGTGGACCGGAAGTTCGTGGATCGGCATACGCTTGAATGGGGAGGTCGATTCCACGCGTTTGGTTTCTCATCCTTTGCGGATTTGTGAAGCGGTGCGTCTCGCGAAAACAAACCATTTTATTCTTCCCGCGCAGATGGTGGATTGTTTGGGGGGCTTGCGCAGTATCGGCCACCTCGATGTGGATACCGAACTGGCGGAACACGTGATGCAATCCACAGGGTGGCCTCTCTCGGTCGTCCGGCCCATTCTACAAAAGGCATCGCGGTGTGCGGGGATTCGGACCCTGGAGTTTGGCTGCGGGGATGAGGCGGATTGCTGGGTTTCGTATGCCCGGCCCGCGGAGGCGATGCGGCTCGTGCGCCTAAGCCAGCGGTACGAGGCGGATGAGATTGCGGTTCAAGTCTCCACCTTTATGGCGACTTGCGCCAATGTGATGTGCCGTGCGGTGCTGACCCACCGCTTGTGTCTTTCGCTAGGGTGCCCGGTTTCACGGGAGAAGGGTTTTATCCAGCCGGATGAAATGGTGATTGGCGTCTCTCACCAATGGCTGGACACACGGATCTCGAACTGAACTCGGAATTAAAAAAAACGCCCCTGGTTTGGTAGCCAGGGGCGTTTTGTTTTATCCCGGTTATTTAGGGTTGGGCTTGGCTGATTTCTTCTTTGTCCGCAGGGGTGGTCTGTTCTTGAGAGGCCTCTTTTTTGGAGAACAAGTGGCTTAATGCGAGGATCGGCCCTGTGAAGATGAAAACTGTGGTGGCGGCGAGAAAGAAGAACTTTCCAATCAGGACGATCACGCACATTAGCAAGGCCAGGGTGACGTTATGCTGGTAGACATTCTTCTTTTCCACCTTGAACGACGCCAGATCGGGGTAGGGAATGGTACTGACCATGAGGCAGGCCAGGCAGACCACGATGACGTGCAGGGTGGAGCGGAGAATGGGCTCGGTCAGGGATATGGAAAATTCCGAGCAGACCCAGACAAACGAGGCCAAGAACACTGCCGGTACCGGGCAAGGCAGGCCAGTGAACGACTCGCGCTTTTTATTCTGATTTTGTCCGGATTGCACGTTGTATCGGGCGAGCCGCAATACCGTACAGAGGGTGTAAACCAGAACCAGCGAGAGGCCGAGGCGGTGATAGCCCTGGTAGGAGATGGCGCGAATCAGGACCGGTGGCGCGACACCGAAGGAGATGACATCGGCGAGCGAATCCAGTTGCACGCCAAAGGGCGAGGATGCCCCGACAAAGCGCGCGACTTTGCCATCGATCAGGTCAAAGAAGGCTGCCACGATGATCAGGATGGCCGCGATGGTGTAATTGCCTTCGACGGTATACACAATGGAAGCCGCCCCGCAGGCTACATTGAAACTTGTGAGCACATTGGGCAGCAGGTGCAGCAGGTTCAGTTCCTTCTTGGGCCGGTCGCGGAAACGCTTCATGCGAAAGCGGCGCCTCGAGGAATCCCGACCCGGATGGAGGGGATTTTTTAAGAGCGACGAGATTTTTTTCTCCCACTTGGGCTCGGCTTGCGGCTCGGGGTGGGTTTGGGGTTCGTTGGTCATGCTTGTGCGAATCTCCCTAGCAAGAATCTAACCTCATAGTATACGTCCTCGCCGCCCAGGATCAACCGATGGGGCAGTGGACAGTGGACAGTGGACAGTTATTGGGTTTCGGGGTTTACACTGAGTTGGTGCGGCACTGCTCCAGGGTTGCATCCGCTGCAGAGGATTCCCCGCTTCGCTATCCAGAGGGCGCGCTTTCAGCGCTTAATGATATTCTTTTTTTATTGAGGCCTGAAAAGCCGTCCCCTGGGCGTTCTGCAGGATGGATTTTTTATGAAGTTTACCTGGTTTCGGGATTTGCCCAGAGTTGATGCGGTGCCGCTCCAGCGTTCCATCCGCTGGCGCGGATTCCCCGCTTGGCTATCCAGAGGCGCGCTTTCAGCGCTTGTTGGCAAATTGGATTGGGGTGGTTACGTATGATGAATTTGGTGCGGCCTGATGGTGGGCTACACTCGCTGCGCTCGTTTTGAGCCCACACTACCTCTCAACAACTTTATTCTATTAAATTTAACGAGAATCGATTATCCCACTATCCTCTATCAACTGCCTACTGCCCATTATCCACTGCTTTTGTTGACAGACTATCACGGATTCGATATGATGGCGGCCAATTGGCGAGGTGGCGTTTCTATTATCTTGCATCCCATGGATTCTTTTGAAACGCGTGGCCAGGCTGAAATTCTGCTTGAAGAGGAACCATGATGATCAAACGACTCCCTTTTTTCTTGACGATGTCCGTTTCCGCGGTGTTTTCCGTTTTTTTAGGCGGGGTATGGGCTGAAACTCACGCGATTCAGGAAGCCACGTTGCGGGCGCATACCCAGTTTTTAGCGGATGACCTCTTGGAAGGCCGGGGGGTGGGGACGCGGGGAGAGGCGCTGGCTACCCGCTATATCGCGGCGCAGTTCGCCGCGTTGGGCTTACAGCCTGGAGGGGAGGCGGACACCTATTTTCAGCAGGTCCCTCTTGTGGCTACTACAGCCGATCCAGCCATGGTCCTTTCCTTTCAGGTGGGGGATGAAACCTTGACTCCAACCTACTTGGAGGATTTCGTCGCCAATACCCCCTTGCAAACGGAGTTGGTGGAACTGGATCGTCAGGAGTTGGTTTTTGTCGGCTACGGCATTCAAGCACCCGAATACGAGTGGGATGATTACAAGGGGGCGGATTTGCGGGGCAAGGTGTTGCTGGTTTTGAATAACGATCCGGATACCGGGGATCCCGCCTTTTTTGGAGGTTCCGCACGGCTGTATTATGGCCGCTGGTCCTACAAATATGAGATGGCGGCCAAGATGGGGGCGGACGGGGCGATTCTTATCCATACCACGCCCTCGGCCAGTTATCCGTGGCAAGTGGTCCAAACCTCCTGGTCGGGCGAGCAGTATGCGCTGCCACGGAGCGAACCCAAGATTAAGGTCGAAGCCTGGATTACTGAAGCCAAGATCAAGGCGATTTTGCATCAAGCCGGATTGGATCTGGAGGCGCTCACCGCCGCGGCACAACGCCGGGATTTTGCCCCCGTGCCATTGGGTATCCGGGTTTCCAGCCGTCTCCAGTCGACAGTGCGGGCGATGGAAGGGACCAATGTGCTGGGATTGTTGCCGGGGAGCGATCCAACTGCACGGGATGAAGTGGTCATCTTTACCGCGCACCATGATCATCTGGGGATTGGCAGTGCTGTGGATGGGGACTCGATCTATAATGGCGGGCTGGATAATGCCTCTGGGGTGGCGGCGATGTTGACCCTGGCGCAGGCATTCGCGGCCCAGCTCCAACCTCCTCGCCGTTCGATCCTGTTCATGGCGGTCACCGCGGAAGAATCCGGGCTGCTGGGATCGGCGTATTACGCGCAACACCCCACCTTCGCGCCTGGGCAGATCGTGGCGAACTTTAATCTGGATGGCCTCAATATATTTGGCCGCACGCGCGATCTGAGTATTTTGGGCTTTGGCAAGACCGACCTGGATCCCGTTTTCCAGGCCGCCGCGGAGAGGCAGAATCGGGTGATCCAGCCCGATCCCATGCCCGAAAAAGGCAGTTATTACCGTAGCGATCACTTTAGTTTCGCCAAGATCGGCGTGCCCAGTTACACCCACCGAGGGGGGCTGGATGTGATCGGCCAGCCCGCTGGGTGGGGTAAGGAGCAGGCTGAGTGGTATACCGAGCACCACTACCACCAGCCCAGCGATGAATATTCGCCAGCCTGGAATGTGGAAGGGGCGATGGAGGATTTGCGCCTGGTG
>JAVFAP010000270.1:0-6027 GCA_034002445.1 bacterium
CTTGGCTGCTCCTCAAAATCGGTTTCGGCGAAAGTTTCACCGCAGTGGGCATTCATGAGGTCAACGCCCACGGACATGCCCAGATCTTTGGCTGGGTTGGCTTGTTTGTGATGGGATTCGCTTACCAGGCCTTTCCCCGTTTCAAGCATACCACCCTGGCGTATCCTGCCTTGGCGTTCACCACCTTGTGGCTGATGCTCATTGGGATCACGGGTCGGGTGGTGCTGGAACCGCTGGGCGAACGTTTCCCCGCGGTATGGCCTGTGGCGATGTTATTCCCGGTGCTGGAAGTGGTGGCGATTGGCCTCTTTGTGTGGATCATCCTCACCACCCTGTGCCGCTCGGGCAAACCCTTGGAATTTTATGACGCCTATATTCTGTGCGCGTTGGCGTGGTTTTTTATCCAAGGGATTTACGCGGGCTTGCTTTTTGCGGCGACCGCCTTTGCGGCAACCGAAGAGGCGCTCCTTTCCGTCATCGCGACCTGGCAGGCCCCCTTGCGCGAAATTCAGATCCATGGCTTTGCGATGCTGATGATCCTGGGGGTCAGCCAGCGGATGTTCCCCAACTTCTACGGCTTCAAAAAACCCAACCCCACCTTCAGTCTGATTGTGTTGGCCATCCTCAACCTTTCCCTGCTGGGTATTGTGGCGGGGTTCTATCTAATGCGGACCGCATCCCCTGCCTGGGCAGGGCTATGGTACACCTCCATCCTGGCGTTGACTGGCAGTGTCGCGGCCTTGGTTTGGGGTTGGCGGCTCGATCAGCGCCCCGAAGACTGGGACCGTAGCCTCAAATTCCTCCGGATGGCCTATGTCTGGCTGCACATTTCACTTGCTATGTTGGTGCTGTTACCGTTGTACCAGTTTGTCTTCCTCCCCTGGCTGGCGCCCCAAAGCGCGGCCGTCGCCACCGGATTCTCTCATGCCTACTATGGTGCGATCCGCCACGCCATCACGGTTGGATTTGTCAGCATGATGATTGTCGGTGTTGCCGCCAAGGTGGTCCCCACCTTGAACGGGGTGGATCTGCGCCAATTGACTCTGCTATGGGCTCCGTTTTGGCTGCTCAACATCGGGTGCGCCTTTCGGGTGGTGGGCCAAACCCTTACCGACATCTATCCCTCCATCTTCCCCTTCATCGGCATCAGCGGCCTGTTGGAATTTACCGCCCTCTTGTTATGGGGGATACACCTGGTCGCCATCATGCGTGGCCGGGTTCGTCTCAAGCAGGTCGCGCCGGAGGCCCGTGTCATTTTGCGGCCAGGTGAACCGATCGCCTTGGGGCATGTGGTTGGCGATGTGTTGCACCTCTATCCCCATCTCTTGGATGATTTTGTGGCCTTCGGATTTCTCCCTCTAAAGAATTCCCTCCTGCGTCATACGCTGGCGCGAACCGTTACGATCGCCAGTGCCTGCCGCAAAGTCAGCGTTGATGTCGAAGCGCTGCTGCGCTGCCTCAATCAAAAACGGACCGGCGCTCCCGCCCATTCTGTGGAACCTGTCTCCCCTGTGGAAGAAAGTCATTAAATATAAATATTTTAATTATAGATAATATCCATGGATGGCTAAATCTAGGAAACAGGCTTTCCCCCGTCCCTGTTTTTCACAAAGTGGAAGCGATGGCCTAGCGCGTGATGCGCCGCCCGCGAGGGCGCCAACCAAATGGAAAAGGAGAATACCGAATGCGACCACCATGAAATGCCGCCGACCTAGCCGGGATGCAGAGCCTTCGGGGCGGGGCTGCGTTGAGGGGTCCCACTCGAAAGGGGAGATCGGAATACCAGGTTTTTTCCGGTACTCCATCATCATGAATGGAATGAAAAACAATCTGTAGAAAGGAAACCAGAGATGATTTCCAATGGACTCAAAGCCTTTTTTTTGTTTTCTCTCTTTGGCGCCATCGCCATCACCTTGGTGGGTGGCTGGTACACAATGGAAGCCGCGCCTCCCTATCCAGGGATAACTGTCAACCAGGATGGGGCGACCGTGTTCACCCGCGATGATATTTTCGCGGGGCAGCATGTATGGCAAAAATACGGGCTGATGGATAACGGATCGGTGTGGGGGCATGGCACCTACCGGGGTAATGATTACTCTGCCACCACGTTGCACCAGATTGGCGGACACATGAAGGATTTCCTGGCTCGCCAGCGTTTTCAAGCCGACTATGCCGCGCTCGATGCCGGACAGCAGGCGATGATTGATCAGGCCGCCATCGCGGAACTGAAAGAAAACCGCTATGACGAAGCCACGGACACCCTGGTTCTGACCGCTGCGCAAGTCCACGCCTTGGAGCAAATCCGCGCGCATTGGAACCGTGTCTTTTCCGAAGGCGATAAACCCAACGCCATCACACCGGGTGTGATCGCGACCGAACCAGAACGCCTGCGTTTGGCGGACTTTTTCTATTGGACCGCCTGGTCCGCTGGAACCCTGCGCCCAGGGAAAGAACTGACCTACACCAACAACTGGCCTCCCGACCGCAGTGTCGGGAACGAATTGGCTACGGAAGCCGTTATCTGGTCGATCGCCTCCCTGCTGGGATTCATGGTAGCGATGGGGATCGCCCTGGTAGCGTTTTTCAAATTCAATTTTGACAAAGATTTAGAAGGTCTGGAACTAAACGAGAAAGTCGGGGACCAGTTAATCGGCCTGCCGATTACCTCCAGCCAGCGCAAGACCGCGAAATACTTCTTGGTGGTGGTTCTGCTCTTCTTCCTCCAACTGATGCAAGGGGGATTGATGGCGCATTACACTGTCCATCCCGGTGAATTTTATGGGATCACCGCGGTATCCGATAACATCCCCTACAACTGGCCGAAAAGCTGGCACTTGCAGTTGGCCATTTTCTGGATCGCCACCGCCTGGGTTGGCGCGGCTCTGTATCTCGGGCCAATCGCAGGGCGTAAAGAACCTCGGATGCAGGGACCGCTGGTGGATGTCCTCTTTGGCGCGATTGTGCTGGTGGCGGTCGGCTCTCTGGCAGGGAGCGCGGCGGGTGTCCTGGGCTATGGCGGTGAGTGGTGGTTCTGGCTGGCGCACCAAGGCTGGGAATTTCTGGAACTGGGCCGCTTGTGGCAGATTCTGCTCTTTGTCGGCTTGATTGTCTGGATCATCCTGGTCGCGCGGGCCGTGCAGCCCAACTTTGGCAAGGGCGAAGACAAATGGGGGACAGTGCCTTTCTACACCTACTCGGCCCTCGCGATTGTATCATTTTTTGCCTTTGGTCTCTTTTACACCCCCAATACCCATATCACCATCGCCGATTTCTGGCGTTGGTGGGTGGTGCATACCTGGGTGGAAGGCATCTTTGAGTTCTTCGCCGCCGCCGCGATCGCCTATGTCGTTACCACCCTGGGCTTGGCGCCCAAGCGCAAAGCCTTGCGCGCGGCCTACTTCACCGCCAGTCTGGCCTTGTTCAGTGGGATTATCGGCGTGGGTCACCATTATTACTGGTTTGGCGATCCCGACCTGTGGCTGGCTTTGGGCGGGGTGATCTCCACCATGGAACCAGTACCCATCGTCCTCTTACTGCTCAAGGTCGCGCTGGATTCCCGTCATTCCCCTGCGGCGAAGGATTCCTTCCCCTACAAGTGGCCCATGATGTTCATGGGAGCTTCGGCGGGATGGGCCTTCCTGGGTGCGGGGGTCTTTGGTTTCATCATCACCACCCCGGTGGTCAACTACTATGAACACTCCACCTACCTGACCATGAACCACGGCCATACCGCCCTTTTTGGGACCTACGGGATGCTGGCGGTCGGCCTGATGCTCTTCGCTCTGCGTGGCATTGTGAAACCGGAAGCCTGGAACAACACCTTGCTTAAATTCTCCTTCTTTGGGATGAATGGCGGCCTCTTTATGATGGCGATCTTCACCCTGATGCCGGTGGGATTCATGCAGACATGGGATTCGTTCAAAAACGGCCTCTGGCATGCCCGCAGTGCCGCGTTTTACGATCAGCCCCTGGTGCAGTTCATTGGGCAGTGGCGACTGATCCCCGACCTGATCATCATCGCAGGGGCGGCCTGCTTGGTGCTGTTTGTGATCCAAGGGTGCCGCAACCTCAAGCCGGTGGGTATTCAGGAAGAGGAACCGATTCATATCCCCAGTCCGGTGATCGAGTAAGTCGGCGTCTCTGATTCACATATTAAAAAAACGGGGCTTCGGCCCCGTTTTTTTTGGATCGTTCCGACGTGTTTGTGGAGGGCTATTTTTTGCGCATCGCCCGGGTCGCGCCTGTCGAAATGCCGCCATCGACCAGGATCGTCTGGCCGGTGATGTAAGCGCTGGCGTCTGAGGCCAAGAAGACCACGGTGCCATCCAGATCATGGGGCTGGCCGGGGCGTTTGAGGGGGATCCGGTCGCAGAGGTAATCCACCCATTCCTGGTCTTCGTACAGCACTTGGTTCTGCGCGGTTTTGAACCAGCCTGGCGCGAGGCAATTGACGGTGATGCCATGCACGCCCCAGTCATCGGCCAGGCTCATGGTGAGCTGCTTGGTGCCGCCCCGGCTGGCGCAGTAGGGGCCCAGTCCCGCGTAGCCCGCCACGCAGGTGACTGAACCAATATTGATGATCCGGCCATACGAGCGGGGGATCATGTGTTTGGCGATGGCTTGCGACACGAAGAAGGTACCGCGCAGATTGGTCTCCACTACCAGGTTCCAATCGTCCCAGGTGATCTCCACCGCTGGTTTGCGCACATTGCAGCCGGCGTTGTTGACCAGGATGTCAATCTTTCCCGCCAGGCGCAGACTTTCCTCGGCCATTGCCTGGATGCTGTCCTGATTGCGGACATCGAGTTCCACGGGGTAGGCCTTGCGCCCCAAATCTTCGATTTCCGCCTGGAACGCCGCCAGGCTTTCCTTCTTTCTGCTGGTGATGACGAGATCCGCCCCAGCCTTGGCCAGCGCCCGCCCCATATACTGCCCCAGCCCCCGGCTGGTCCCCGTCACTAACGCCACTTTGCCTTTTAACGAAAAAAGTTCGGTTGTCATCGCTTCGTATCTCCTGCCTATGATGTAAAAAGTCGTCTGGTTCTCACCCAATTGTTAATTTATCAACAGCGACGATCTTAATTTTGGGTCCTGTTTGGTTTACCAGCATAGGGGAGGGGAGAAGGGTTGGCAAGAGGGTTGGGGTGGAGGTTCATGGGGACCCTCGAAACCAGACTTTATAAAGTGCGTGTGGTAAATTTATCTACAAAAAATGGTGAATTCACTGATAGCCATGCTGAAAAATGTGTGGTACGATGTTTTTGTGATGACACGATTGCTTCAATTCTTGTTAAGAGGTATACAATTAAAAGGATCGGAAAAATGAAGAATGCAGACTTGAATATGGTTCGTTTGGTTTCGTGGTTGGTGTTAATGGTATTTGCCTTGTTGTGTGTTGGGCCGGGGATGGCGATGGAGGAAATGACACCCACCCCGACTGTCACCCCGGTCCCGTTGGGGATGGAGCCTACCCCTGTTCCCCCTGGACAACCCCATGCCATGGTGGAGGAACTGGCGGGCGATGATTTAAGCGCCAACCAATTGGTGGCGAGCCCGCCGGCGGGTTTTTTTAGCCCCAAACTGAGTTTCGGCCCCATTCCAGACCGTCCCGGCTCGGACGGCCGGGGGGTGCGGATTGACTTGGCTCCCGGGCAGGGAACCCTGATCATTAGCCTTGAGCCCATCCCGGTGCAGGGATTGGCGCGAGTTTCCGCGACGTTCCGGGCTGATTCGCAGGCGTTGACGATCGCACTCGTCGCGCTGAACAGCCCCATCGACGGGCAGATCGGCTATAGTAATATTACAGGTTATGAAATTAATACACATGCTTACCGTAGCCTGGATTTGGTCTACGCGCCCCCATCGGGGGTATTACATCTGGGATTCCAGGTGGTGAATATGCCGTTTTCCTCGCTCTCGAGCACGGTGTATCTAGACAATCTCTCGGTGGAATCTCTCGAACTGCCTGTAGGGGAGCCCGTTTCCTTGGTGGTGCCCGGCGATTTTGATTCGGGGCTCAAGGATTTG
>JAVFAP010000271.1:0-6006 GCA_034002445.1 bacterium
AAATACTCGTAGGCGGCTGGCTCGGTGATTTTCTCTTGGGGGACGCGGGCCAGGACCATGCGGTCGGCGGCCTGGTAGGCGCTGTTTTCATCCTGGGAGTAAAGATACACATAGGCATCACGGGCGCCGCTGTAGTTGGGGCCGAATTGCAAAAAGGTAGGGCAGCCGAAACTGGTGTCGAAGCGCCAATCCGCCCAGGTCCAGGTTTTGCCTTCATCTCGGGACCAAGCGAGACGGGCGTTGCCGGTGTTGCGGGCGAGCATGTACAGGGTGGAGTTGATCATCAGGAGGCCGCTGGCTTTGGCACCCAGCTCTCCCTGGCCGAGTTGTTCGGCGGAGGGGCTGCGGAGGTTGGTTCCCGTGATGGCGGGGGGGACGCCGGTCACCGTGGCCAGCCCCAGGCTGAGTTTCTTCTCGACCTTGGGATCGAAGCCCCAGCCATCGCCGTAGGCGGTGAAGAGGCGATGGTCTACGCCCTCGGTGATGGGCCAGTTGTCACTGCCCTCGGCCAAGCGCACAATGTCGGCCTGGAGAGAAAAATCTATATTTGTAATTATTTCACTGGGCGGGTAGGGGGCTTGTTCAAACGCTCGCAGGATGGGAACGAACAACGAATTTTCCAATCCGCCCCAGAAGCCTTCGCCCTTGGATTCATCAAATAAATTACTGCCATTGCGGACAAGGATCAGATCCAGGCTGGGGATGACGAGCAGCACCTGGTTGCCCGCGCCCGCGCCGGCGAAGGCGTCGCGGGGGACGTTGCCCCAGTTGCCATCGAAATTGCAGTACCAGCCCAAACCGCAGGCTGGCTGCGGATTGCCTTGGGGCCGGTCCGGCAGGGGGGTACCCGCATAGGATGTGACCAAGCGGACCACGGCGGGGTTCAGCAGGGGCTTGCCGTCCCACTCGCCTCCGCGCAGCAGCAGGTGTCCGATACGGGCCACCGCGCGAGGTGTGAACCCCCCACCACCCCAGTTGGCGACGAGGTTCAGGCCATCGACCTCGTAGGTCTGGCCATAGCCGATGGACCATTCCCGATCCTCGATGCCGAGGGGGCGAAAAAGACGGTCGCGCAGGTAGGTCCGAATATTGTCGTAGGGAGAGTTTTGCATGGCGGCGGTAATGGCGTAGGACAGCATGGCCATGCCGGGGTTGCTGTAGGCGTACTGCGTGCCGGGTTCAAAGCAGACCGGTGCCTGATCGCGGGCGAGGGTGAAGGGGTTGGGCTCCTTGCGCCAGAACGCGCCTTTCCAGCCTGGCAGCTGCATGTGATCGGTGCTGACGGATTGGTCTTGCTGGGCGGCGGCGGCGCGGTCGGCCTCGCTCAGTTCGGCGTCCTCGATACCGGAAGAATGGGTGGCGAGGTGGCGGATGGTGATGCGGGCTTTGCGGGGATCCTCACGCCATTGGGGGATGTAGCGGCTGGCGAGGTCATCGGGCTGGATGAGGCCGTCGCTCATCGCCAGTGCCAGGGAGAGGCCGCCCACCAGCGATTTGGCCAATGAGGCGGTGTAGTGCGGTTTGGCGGAATTGAAGCCGGGTGCGTACCATTCGTGGATGATTTGATCACCGCGAATGAGCAGCAGGGTTTTGGTGCCTTTTGGGGCGAGTTCCTTGGTGAGGGCTTGCAGTTGGGAAGACGAAAAGCCTTGGCTTTCGGGGGACGTGGTACTCCATTCCATCGAAATTCCGGAAGTTGCAGCACGGAGGAGGGAGGTGAACAGAAAAATCCAGAGTATCCAGTGTTTCATTGGTCAAATCCTTTCGATTGCGACGCGGGGTGGAGAGCCAAGCGCGACGTCGAAGGGCGAAATTATTGGATGTTGCCCTTGGGAATCCAGCAAAGGCCTAATAATCTAGTTTTTATTTGCATGAAAAAGGATCGGACTTCTCATGGAGTTTTTGACGCTAGCCTTTGTGTATGGTTTGAACGCGGGGTTTTCTCCAGGCCCCTTGATGACGGTGATTATCTCAGAATCGGTGAAGCATGGCAAGAAAGAGGGCCTTAAAGTCGCCTTGGCACCCTTGTTGACCGATCTGCCGATTGTGTTGATTTCGCTGTTGCTGATTTCCCGCTTGCAAAATCAGGCGATGGTTTTGGGGCTGGTGGCGTTGTTGGGCGGGATCTATCTCTTCTATTTGGGTCTGGGTAATTTCCGCTATGCTGGGGTGGAGGTGAATGTGGAGCAGGTGGCGCCCCAATCCATCCGCAAGGGGGTGATCACCAATTTTCTCAGCCCCAATCCATACATGTTTTGGCTGATGATTGGCGCGCCGACGACCACCCGGGCGTATCAGCAGCATCCCTTGGCAGCGGCGGGATTTTTGCTGATTTTTTATGTGCTGCTGATGGGGAGCAAGTTCGCGATCGCCTTGATCGCCGCTTCGTCGAGGCATGTGCTGAAGAGCCGGGGGTATATCCTGGTGTACCAGATTTTGGGGGTGTTGTTATGCGTGTTTGGCATTTACTTTTTCTACAACGCGCTGCAAATCTGGGGTTTAATCGGGTAGGATGAACGAGATTCCGTAAAAAACGCAGGGGGCGCGGGTTCTTGGCGCCCCCTGCGTTTTTTGTTGTTTTCGCCTTATGAGCAGCCGCTGGTGGCGCCGCAGTTCATACATTTGTAGCAGGCGCCGTTGCGGACCATGATGGCGCCGCATTCGTGGCAGGGCGGGGCGTCGGCCTGCACTTCGAAGGCGAATTGTGGCTCCTCTCCTCCCTCGGGGTTCTTGAGGGGATTGGGGATCGGCAGGGGGGAGAGCACACTGAGTTCTTCCCGCTTGTTTTGGGTGAGAATGCCCACCATTTCCTGATCTTCCTGGGATAAAAATTTTGAGGCCAGCCATCTAAAGATATAGTCGGTGATGGATTTGGCGATGGGGATCTGGGGATTGCCGGTGAAGCCGGCGGGCTCAAAGCGGGTGTGGACAAATTTATTGACGAGCACCTTGAGCGGAACCCCATACTGCAGCGAAAGGGACAGGCTGGTGGCGAAGCCGTCCATCAAACCCGAGACCACGCTGCCTTCCTTGGCCATGGTGAGGAAGATTTCGCCCGGCTGCCCATCGGGGAAGAGACCGACGGTAATATAGCCCTCATGCCCATTGATGGAAAACTTGTGGGTGATGGCGTGGCGCTCGTCGGGCAGACGGCGGCGGTAGGGCTTGTTGGGGGGCGCGACGGCAGTTTTGCCCTTGGGGGCGTCTTCCTTGCGCGAGGTGTTGAGGGGCTGGGTGCGTTTGCTGCCGTCGCGGTAGATGGCAATGGCTTTCAGGCCCCGTTTCCAGGCTTCTTGATAGGCGTTCTCGATATCCTTGACAGTAGCGTCACAGGCCATGTTGACCGTTTTGGAGATGGCGCCGGAGAGGAAGGGTTGCACCACAGCCATCATCTTAATATGACCCATGTAGTCGATAGAGCGCTTGCCCTTGGCGGGGCGGAAGGCGCAATCGAAGATGGGCAGGTGCTCGGGTTTTAGGAGGGGCGTTTTTTCAATGGTATCCTCTTCGTTGATGGACTGGATGATTTGGTCCAGGTCATCGGTGGAGTAGCCCAGTTTTTGCAAGGCGAGGGGCACGGTTTGGTTGACGATCTTCAAGACGCCCCCCCCTACCAGATTTTTGTACTTGACCAAGGCGATATCGGGCTCGATGCCGGTGGTATCGCAATCCATCATGAAGCCGATGGTGCCCGTGGGGGCGAGCACAGTCACCTGGGCGTTGCGGAAGCCATTTTGATTACCCAGTTTGAGGGCTTTTTTCCAGCACTTGATAGCCTCGGAGCGCAGTGCGGCGGGGGCGGTCTCTTCGGGGATGGCCTGGGCGGCTTCGGTGTGTTTTTCGATCACACGAAGCATGCTGTCGCGGTTGGGTTCGAAGCGCTCGAAGGTGCCTTGGACAGCGGCGAGGCGCGCGCTTTGGGCATAGGCTTCGCCGCAGAGCAGGGCGGTGACGCAGGCGGCATAGGTGCGGCCTTCGTCGCTGTCGTAGGGCAGGCCGTTGGCCATCAAGAGAGCGCCCAGGTTGGCGTAGCCAAGGCCCAGGGTGCGATAGAGATGGCTGTTATCGCCGATGCGAGCGGTGGGGTAACTGGCGTTATCCACAATAATCTCTTGGGCGGTAATGAGGATGCGGATGGCGTGTTTGAAACTGTCCGTGTCAAATTCCCCATTTTCCCTAAGGAACTTCATCAGGTTGAGCGAGGCCAGGTTGCAGGCGGTGTCGTCCAGGAACATGTATTCGGAGCAGGGATTGGAGGCGTGAATGTCGCCCGAGGCCTGGCAGGTATGCCACTGGTTGATGGTGGTGTGGAACTGCAAGCC
Source organism: bacterium (assembly GCA_034002445.1). Taxonomy (GTDB): domain Bacteria; phylum Hinthialibacterota; class Hinthialibacteria; order Hinthialibacterales; family Hinthialibacteraceae; genus JAVFAP01. Next base: position 4,323 of record JAVFAP010000271.1, read on the forward strand.
GGGGTCGCCGCAATCGTGGGCGCACTGGGCGATTTCGCGGAAGATATCGCGGGCTCGGTAGGTATCGCAGATTTCGCCGGTAGTGACGAAGCGAGTGGACCATTCTTTATCTTCTTGGACGGCGTGCATGAATTCATCGGTCAGGCGGACGCTGTGGTTGGCGTTTTGGAAGAAGATCGAACTGTAGGCTTCGCCGTTGAAGGAGCCATCGTAGCCTGCGTCAATCAAGGCCCAGGCCTTTTTTTCTTCGGCGGATTTGCTGCGGATGAACTTCATAATATCGGGATGGTCGATATTGAGAATGACCATTTTGGCGGCGCGCCGGGTTTTGCCACCCGATTTGATGACGCCGGCGAAGGCGTCATAGCCTTTCATGAACGACACCGGGCCGGAAGCGGTCCCACCGCCATGCAGTTTTTCCTTGGAGGAGCGGATAGCGGAAAAGTTGGTGCCGGTGCCGGAGCCGTATTTAAATAGCATCCCTTCGGTTTTGGCCAGGTCCAGGATGGATTCCATGGTGTCTTCCACGGAATTGATGAAGCAGGCCGAGCATTGGGGGTGAGCCTCGACTCCCACGTTGAACCAGACCGGGCTGTTGAACGAGGCATGCTGGTGAAGCAGCAGGTATGTCAGTTCCTGGTGGAAGGTTTCCTGGTCTTCTTCAGTGGAAAAATAGGCTTGCCGGGAGCCCCAGGCCGTGATGGTATCGGCCACGCGGGCAATGAGCTGGCGGACGCTGTGTTCGCGTTCGGGGGTGCCCAGGGTGCCGCGAAAGTACTTGGAGACCACAACGTTGGTGGCCATTTGGGACCAGGGTTTGGGGATTTCCACGCCTTTCTGCTCAAAAACAACCGTTCTTTTTTCCCCGGTGATGCGGGCATCCCGGATTTCCCACTCGATCTGGGTATAGGGATCCAGGCCGGGCTGGGTGAGGTGGCGTTCAAAACGGAGCCCCTTGGCTTTGGGATCGGGCGTGGCGTTGGCTGAAGAAAACGTGTTTGTTTCCACCAATGACATGTTCAAAGACTCCTCTATCAACGGGCCGAAGACACCCTGAATCGAAGGGTGAAATGACCTTAACTGGTTTGATTTGTTTGGGTTCGCAATCGCTGCAAATGAGATGGAGAAAACCAACTGTTGTGTCTTGTTCATAGCATACACGCCATATCTTGTGGTTCAACGGGAGCGAAAGGGTTTTCGCCATTTTTCCAGAATCTTTGTCCGGAGCGGTGGGCAGAAGTTAAAAATACAGGTTTGAAGGGCGATGGGGTGATTTGGCTTGGTGCGGGATCACCCAGGGTTCCATCCATATTTTGACAAAAAAATGAATTCTCTCCTGGGCTATCCAGAGAACGGCCCTTCAGGCCTCATCAATAATTTGGGAAACCAATGAGCGCAGAAAGCGCGTCTATGGATAGCGAAGCGGGGAATCCGCGATTGCGGATGGAACGCTGGAGCGGCACCGCACCCGCCCTGTGCACCCCCCAGGTTTGTTGCATGGGAAAATCCGTACCAGCGTTACGCCCAGGGTTCCATCCATTTTTGTTTGACAAAAAAATGAATTCCCCCCTGGGCTATCCAGGGAACGGCCCTTCAGGCCTCATCAATAATTTGGGAAACCAATGAGCGCTGAAAGCGCGTCTATGGATAGCGAAGCGGGGAATCCGCGACAGCGGATGGAACG
>JAVFAP010000272.1:0-5996 GCA_034002445.1 bacterium
TCACGCATATTTTCAAGAAGAAATTGACCGGCTTCGCCCCTTCATCGAAGATGGCCTGCTGGACCCCAACATCGTCCGTGAGATCAAGGTGACCGATCTGGGCCATATCATCGTCCGCCCCATCGCCATGGTGTTTGACGCCTATCTGAAGAAACCAAACCAGAGCAAGGCGATGTTTTCGAAAACGCTGTAATCCCTGGCGAAAAACCTTATCCGTTTCCCCGTTTTCTGGTATGGTATGCTTTCCGGCTGGGGGAAAATCCCAGCCGATCCTTGACCACCCGTGGAGAAGATACATGGCGAAAATCACGATTATCGGAGCGGGGATTTCTGGGCTTTCAACCGCGTTTTGGCTCAAGCAAACGGGGCATGAAGTGACGGTGCTGGAAAAGAACGCGGTGCCGGGCGGGGTGATCCGTACCATCCGCGAGGACGGGTATTTGTTTGAGACCGGCCCCAACACCTTTTTGGACAATGTGCAAGAGACCATGGATTTGTGCCATGAACTAAAATTGCACAATGAACTATTAAAACAATCCATGCGGGATAACGACCGCTTTATCTACTACCAGAGCAAACTGCATAAAGTTTCTCCCGGCCCCGGTTTTCTGAAATCTGAACTGCTAACCAAGGCCTGCAAGCGCAAAATGCTGACCGAGCCGTTTCGCCGGGGCAACCGGTCCAAGGAAGACGAAAGCCTGGCTTCGTTTATCCGCCGCCGCTTTGGGGAGGATTTGCTAAAGAACCTGGTCACGCCCTTTGTTTCGGGCGTCTATGCCGGTGATCCCGAAAAGCTGAGTCTGCGTGCCACCTTTCCCCTGTTGTACGATCTGGAACGCCAGCATGGCAGCGTGGTGCGGGGCGGGATTATGCGGGCTTTCTTCAAGAAGAAAAAAGACGCAGTCAAAAAGAAGAAGCGCCGCACCAAAAATCTGTGCTCGTTCGTGGATGGGATGGATGTCATGATCCGCGCCATGGCGGAAGCGTTGGGCGAAAGTTTGCGGACTCATTGCCCCATTGCCTCGGTGACCTACACCCCGGGACAAGGGTATACTATCGCCACCGAGGCGGGCGAAACGCGGACGGCCGACGCGGTGGTGCTGGCGGTTTCATCCAATCAGGCCGCGGATATCGCGCCCACGCTGCTGCCCCAGTCCGCCGAATATCTGCGCACCATCCCCTACAATCGTCTTTCGGTTGTGGGGTTGGGGTATGCCTTGGAGCAAGTGCAGCGGGAGATCAACGGTTTTGGGTTTCTGGTCCCGCGCGAGCAGGATATCCGTATTCTGGGCAGTATCTGGAGTTCCAGCCTGTTTCCCCGCCGCGCTCCCCGGGGGATGTACACCTTCACCGTCATGATCGGGGGCGGGCTTGACCCGCAATCGTTCGATCTCTCGGATGCGGAACTGATCGATCTGGCCCACCGGGATCTCCAGAAGGCCGTTGGGATCGCGGGCGATCCGGTGAAAACCAACTTGATCCGTTGGGAACGGGCGATTCCCCAGTACCCTGTCGGCCACATGGATCATCTTGAGACGTTGGAAGCCGAACGGCGGAGCACGCCCGGCTTTTTCCTCGTGGGGAACTACATGGATGGGGTTTCGACCAACGACTGTATTTATAAAGCCAAGCAGACGGTCGAAGAAATCCAAGCGTATTTCACCGCCTAAAAATTTAGTTTTTCTTGACTTCTCTCCAAAACCCAGGCACCCGCCTGGGTTTTGCTGTAAGAAGAGTTTTTTTCGCATGTTCCCCCGCTTCACACCCGAAAAGATTTTTGGCTTGCCGTAATATCGAATCTTCAGACTTTATGGTAAGATCAGCGTATGAACCTGCTGGTTCGATTGAAAACTTGTGGGAGTTGATTATGAAAGATCAAACGCTGTCTCGCCGAAACTTTATTCAGCAAACCCGGAACGGCATGCTTGTCGCCACGGCGTTTTCGATGGTGCCCGCGCGCGCGTTCGGCGCCAATGACCGGCTGCGGATCGGGATCATTGGCTGTGGAAGCCGCGCCTATTCCAGCCTTATTCCAGAAATTCTGCAATTCGCGGGCGAAGAAAATGTCGTCATCAGTGCGGTCTGCGATGTCTGGCGGCAGCACCGGGAAGAAGCGGCCGCCAAGGTGGAAGCACATTTCAACACCGCGCCACAGGCGTATGTGGATTATGAAGAACTGCTGGCTCAGCCCGATCTTGATGCCGTGGTGATTGCTACCCCCGAACACCAGCATACCACCATGCTGGAAAAAGCCATCCAGGCCGGGAAGGATGTCTATTGCGAAAAACCCCTGGCTATGAACATGGCCGAACTGAATCAGGCGGTGGACGCGGTCAAAGCCTCGGACCGGGTGGTACAGATGGGGACACAGTTGCGCAGCTGGCCCTCGTTCACAGGGTGCCGCCAGGTGGTGCGGGAAGGGCAACTGGGGCAGGTGGTCAAGGTGATGCAGGTGCGCAACACCTACCGCCCCTACTGGCATGACTACATCCGTCCGATCAAAGAAGAGGATACCGATTGGAAACGGTTTTTGTTTAACAAGGAAGACCGCCCCTTCGATGCGGATCAGCATTCGACCTGGTATGGTTACCGAGATTTCACCATTGGCCCCATCGCCAGCATGATGGCCCATTTTGTGGATCTGATCCACTACATTACCGGGGTTGGATTCCCCGAGAGCGCGGTGTGCCTGGCCAATACCTATGCCTGGAAAGACGCCCGCACCGTGCCGGACTCGATGCATGCGCTGCTGGACTACAAACAGTTCATGGTGAGCTTCTGTGTAGCTTACGGCAACGGGGGTGGGAATTCCATGCGCTTCTTCGGCACCAAGGGAATGCTGGACGCGACCAACTGGCGTGAGCCAATTCTCTCCGGCGAGGGCTCTCAGGATCCCGACCGGGTGAAGGAAGCCCACCAGGTGCCGGACGCCGAAGCGACCCCCCACATGCAAAACTGGCTGCAATGCCTGCGGACGCGCAAGAAACCCCATGCCGATATCGACGCGGGCTATCAGCACGCGGTCGCCTGTATCTTGGCCAACGAAGCCCTGCTGCACAAACGGCAGATGGTCTACCACCACGAAACTCGTTCCATCCAGCCCGCGTGAGGGAGGATCTTATGAAGCCTACAATTCAATTCTTTGTTTGCACTGCTGTCTTGCTGGGGCTTTGCCTTGCCGCTCCACTTCCCAGCGCCCAGGGGGCCTCGCTGCACGCAGGGTATGCCGATGTGGATATCGCGCCGCCCTTGGGTGTTTTTATGCCGGGCTACTTTGCCGACCGCCGGGCCGAGGGTGTGCTCGACCCGCTGCGGGCTAAGGCGCTGGTGTTGTCCCAGGGAGAAACCCAACTGGCGATTGTCGCCGTTGATTTACTCTGGGTGCCGCGGGACCTCGTGCTGCAAATCGGGGAAGCGGTACAAAAAAAAGCGGGGATTGAACCCCACGCCCTGTTCTTGCACGCCACGCATACCCATACCGGCGCGGACCCGAACGCAATTGCGGAGCGGCTGTGTGAGGCGGTAAGCGACGCCGTACAAAGAGCCAAGGCTGGTTTGACCGCTATCGCGGAGCCCGCGTATGGCCACGCGGAAGAGGATTCAGTTGCCTTTATCCGCCGCTTCCTGATGAAAGATGGCACGGTGCGCACCAATCCTGGCCGTAGCAATCCTGACGTGATCCGGCCGATCGGGGCGATCGATCCAACACTGCATACCGTCGTTTTTCCTGAAGCGAAAACCCTCTTGGTCAGTTACGGGCTGCACCTGGATTGCATGGGGGGCATCCTCTATTCGGCCGATTATCCCCACCATCTGACCCAAGGGGTGAAGGAGCAGCTGGGGCCGGAGTGGAATGTCCTATACCTGAACGCTTGCTGCGGGAACGTCAATCATATCGATGTCAACAATCCCACACAGCGGAGCAGTTATGAAGAATCGCGCCGGATTGGGCGGGTGTTGGCGGACGCGACGGTCCAGGCCTATCGCGCCGCGACGCCCCTGGCGGTCGACTCGATTGCGATAGCCAAGGAGACGGTGATGTGCCCGGTGCGCTCGGTCCCCTCAGACTGGGTGGAGTGGGCCAAATCCGAAACCGTGAAGGATGCCACCGCGGCGGCGGTTCGGCGTTTCAATGAAGAAACGCCCGAGAAAATATTGGAACTGGAAGCCTGCAAAGGCGAAAGTGATCCGGCGGATATCACCGCCCTGCGTCTGGGTTCGCTGGGTATCGTGGGTTTACCGGCCGAGGTGTTTGTGGAAGTCGCGCGCGATGTTCAGACCCATAGCCTGCCCGCACCCACCCTGGTGATCGGGCTGACCGGTGGATCGATGGGCTACCTGCCTCACCACCGGGGTTATCAGGAAGGCGGGTATGAAGCCACGTTCGGCAGCGCCCGCTACGCGGACAGCACTCCAGAACACTGGGCTGCCACGGCGGCCCGGCTGCTCAATGGTTTGTAATTCAAAAATCACAAAGAATACAATGAGGGGGATGTTCTGTTGGAATGAACATCCCCCTTTGCTTTCTGGATCGTTCAGGTTTGGTCAATCTAGGATCCAGTCATTATGTCATATGATTTTTGGGTCAGGCCAGCGAATCGCGGGTGCAAGCGGCGGATGCCGCGATGAAAATTCCCAAGACCAGCATGAGGATGGCGAGGATCATCACCTTGTCATGGGCGTTGTCTCCCGCGATCCCCGCGATGGCGGACCCGATCGACATGGCCCCGATGGTGCAGCAGCCAAAGAGAGCGGAGGCCATGCCGCCTCGTTCCCGCCAGGCGGTCAGCACGGACTTCATGGAGATCGGGAGAAGTCCGCCAAAGCCAAAGGTGAAAACCGAAGCAGCCAGCAAAAAGGAGACGGGCCCTATGACCCCTGTCTCTTCCAACACGACCATGGCCGTCCCTCCTACCAGTGGAAAGCAACTATAAAAGAAATACACCGAAAACGCTGGGTGCGTTTGCAGGTTTCGCGTGGCGCACGACCGCCCTAGGAGCAGGGAGAGAACCAGGGGAATTGTGGCCAGGCCGAAAATGCTGGGCCGCAGTTCAAAGACCGTTACAAAAATGTAGGGTGCCGTGGCGAAATAGATGCCCTGGATGATAAAACACAGGCTGGCAGGCATCACCACCAGGGTGAAGGTTTTCGAACCCAGAATCTGGGTATACCCCGTGAAGATGGATGCGCGGCTGAGGGGGAGGCTGTTCTGCATGGTTTCAGGCAGAATGTGCCAAGTCAGCCAGAACGTGAGTCCGCCCAGGATCGCGAGGATGTAGAAGGTGGCCCGCCAATCCGCCCACTCAATGATGAAGCCACCCAGGATGGGAGCCAAAATCGGGACCAGGCTTCCCAGGGTGCCAACCCATCCGAGAACCCCCACGACCTCGTGATCCTCATATTGATCCCGGATCATGGTGCGTCCGGAGACGGGGATGAAAGCCGAGCCAGCGGCCTGCAGAGCCCGGCCTATAAGTAATGTCCCGGTCGTATGGGCCAGCCCCGCGACGAGGGAACCCAGAATAAAAAAAACAAGTCCATACTGGATCACGACGCGCCTCCCATAGGTGTCGGTGATGGGGCCCGCCACCAAGGTCGAAAGCGCAAAACATGCAAAGAACACGGTTAATGTATGGTTTATCGTGTCAATTGACAGTTGTAGTGATTCCTGCATCGCGGGCAATGCTGGCAGATACAGGCTGGAGGCCAGCCGGGATACGACCGTGAGTAAGAGGACGATCCCGGCGATGGACAGAAAGGGCGGGCTGGTTCTCATGATGAGGAGGAGAGGCAAAACGCCTGGTCTGGTTGGGTACGCATCAGGATCGGCAGTTTGATCTGGGCAGTGGTTTGCCCAGGTTTTCGATGCGTTTCATACAGAGAGGCTTGCCAGCCGGGGCGCATCAACGTTACGTGGCAGGGGTGAAGGATATGCTGGTTTCGAAAAATGGCATAGGTAATATTTTCTTCCTTCAAGGCGGTTTCCAGGCTCTCCG
>JAVFAP010000273.1:0-5987 GCA_034002445.1 bacterium
TCAACTCTTACAGGCGGAACGCACGTTGGACCAGTTCCGCACCTTTCAATTACAGGAAGAGCATAAAAAAAGAACCCAAATCGAATCCCATCAAAAAGAAAAGGATACACTATCCAAAGAGCTGATTAAACTGTATCAGGAAGAAAAGATCCTGGAGCGGTACAAAGAGAAGAAGAAAGCCGACTGGCAAAAGCAAGAACAACGAGAGGATCATTATCTCATGGACGAACTGGGCACGCAAAATTTCCTTCGCCATAAGAAAGAACGGGGGGGCGCGCTCCTCTACATCCTGGTCCCCATCGCCTTGGCAGCGGCCGCGCTGGGATTGGGGATGTATACCGGCGTCATCCACAAGAATTATCTCACAAATCTGTCCTTCATGAACGCGGCCCCCACAAGCGCCACCGCAACAGTCGAGGTCGCGTCGGTCACGCAGGAAGAGACGGAAGCCTTCACCCTGCGGGAACTGATTGGAGATCCCGATAAACCCATGCCGGAACTCCTGCAAAACATGGCGGATGAACGCGAACGGCTAAACCAACTGAGTTTGAAGTTGGCAGAAAAAGAAAAAAGTCTGCAGATGTGGGAGACGCAATTGCAGTTGAAAGAACAAGAGATCGGGGATCTCATCGCGCATGTATCGGATCAGGTGATTGTCTTGCGCAATTTGAAGACGATGCGGGAAGAAGCCCTGGCCAGCGAGAAAAGCAAACGGATCCAGGATTTGGCTGACGCCATGGCCAAAAACAAGAAATCCAAGGATATCCCCCAACTGCTGATCAACCTGTTTGAATCTCCCACCGACATGGACGAAGCGGCCCAAACCGAGAACAAACACTTGGTTTTGCAGTTCTTGCGCCGTTACACCGGCCGGGATCTGGAATCCTTGCTGGCCGCGATGGCCAAGACCAATCCCCAGACAACCGCCTTGATTATCAAGGCCTATACAGAAACCTCAACCGAAGAGTTGTACGGGATCACACCCGAGAAAGCGATGGAAGCCGGTCCGATAGAGAACAGTACTGTTGCCACTGATGCTTGATCACCTGATCCCAATCATAGAGATCTTCCACCCGGGTCCGGGCGTTACGGCGCAGGTATTCACGCTGTTCCCGGTCTTTTAGGAGTTGAACCACCGCGTCGGCAAAGCGGATGGGGTCATTTTGCACCAGGAGATGTTCTTGATGGTGGACATCCAGGCCTTCGCAGCCGATGGAGGTGCTGACCATGGCGCGGCCTGTGGCCATGGCTTCCAGGATTTTCAGGCGGATTCCTCCACCAATGCGCAGGGGAACGATGTATACCGTCGCTTTTTCTAGATATTCCGCGATATCCGCAACCCGGCCGGGAATATAGACATCATCCTTGCCATGCAGCCGCTGGATGGTGCGGGGGGGATTGGCGCCAACGATATGACACTCCGCCTCCGGGACCTTGAATTTGATCAGGGGCCAGGATGTGCGTAAAAAATCACGTACCCCGTCGGCGTTGGGGTAGTAGGACATAGTCCCCGTAAAGACAACCCGAGGCGGACCGGGGATTTCTTCCAAGAAGGGATAGATTTCCAGATCCACACCCGGGCGCTGGTGCTGGACCGGCAAGGCGGGATTGAGACGCAAGAGATGCTCACGGTCGATGGGGGAGATGGTCAGGATTTGGTCAAATTTGCGGCAGGCCCTGGCTTCGAAGTGGCGGGTTCGTATCCCTTCCAGCCAAGCCGCGCACTTTACCAGGGGATTGCTGGATGCCTGGGAAAGGCGCAACAACAGATTCCCTTCGATATTCTCTTTGTAATGGACCTTGAGACACGGCTCGCTGCCCGTAATGTAGGGCGTGGTGTAGAAATTCTGGGCGTGGATCACATCAAAACGGTGACGGGCCCACATGCGGCGCACATACCCACCCATCTGGGCGTTGTAAAACCGGTGTGCCTTATAAGGCCAGGACGATCCCAGTGATTTGACCAAGGGAGACAGCGCCCACTTTCCATGGGCAGGAAACGCAACACACTCCTCACACAAATCCTTGACATGGGATAAGGCATCCAACTCCGCGGGAGAGTGATACAAACAGGCCACGCTCACTTCCGCCACTTGGGCAAAGCGCTTGAGGGTGTTCCAGGTCACAATCCGCCCCCCACTGTGGGGTGGATAAGGGATTTGGGGAAGTACAAAAAGAATTTTCACAGCGCGTATCCATCACCAGTTGATGTCAGAACTGTATGGTACAACCAGAGATGCATTGGTGATAGGGTCTGGCGGAAGGAAAATCCATTCTTCCCACGGTCTTTCCATCCCGAATAGACCGCCAGGACAAACAGCAAAGGGGGGACCACCTGAAGTCCCCCCTTCTCCTAACTTGCGTGCCTTGGATCGAGACCGGATCGGCGAATCAATAATTATCCAGATGAAAAGACGGATTGTAATCCACCGGTTCATCCCGATGATTCATCTTTCCATCAAAATAGCCATTGCGATAGGATTCGGACCACGAATAATCGGTGTTGTAATCGCCACCTTTGCCGTCTCTCTCTCCCATGTAATACAGCATATCCTGATCTTTTTCCCATGATTCATAATCTAACATGATTGCACCTTCTCCACCTGACAATTTGATCGAATAACCTTCTGACCCCTATTATCGTCGGAAACAAAAACTTGTCAAGAAAAAAATTATATATTCGTTTCTCAATTTACTCATTCCCGCATTCATCCCATTTATTTTCGGTTAATAAGTAAAAACTGGAGTAAAATAACGCTTTCGAAATCAATTTTTTTCGTCCGTCCGAGCGCCATTTCCCCGACTACCCATAAAAAAGGGCTGTTTCCCCCTCAAAACAGTGGCCGCGCAGGGGAAGATTCGGAAATCAGAGAAAATGCGCCGCATTTTACCCGTCAGTTACGGTCCAAAGCAGGGCATCGCACAGAACTGGTTTAAAACAAGGGAGTTAGAAGATAAGAAAGGAAGAACTGGGGGAACGATTCCCCACGAAGGGGTGCGTTATTGAGCCCCTTCGCGCTCCACACGCGAGACGATCGCTCAGACAACCTGGCTGATCAGCCGCAGACAGGCGAACGCGGCAGCCCGGAGGGATTCGGTTTTTTCCCGTTCGTTAAACTCGGGATGGATAAATGGATTCCGCAAATGTTGCAATAAGATCAGTTGGCTGGCCAGTTCTGAAACTTTCTCATCGGGCAGGTTCTTGATTCCCAAGGGATTTTTGATCTGGATTTTCTTTTTGCGGTTCGCGAATTCGTGATTGCGTCCCCAGCAAAACACGATCACCCCTAGCGCTTTGAGGCCATCCGGTTTGTATTTTGATCCATGCTGAATCATCCGCTCCATCACCTGGCGGCATATATCCGAATTCAGTTCCAGATTCTGCAGCTGCACCATGCGGACCAAGTATTGGTTGAAGAAGATGTCCAGATTGCGCAACTGGGGATCGTAGAAATCCAATGCCAGTTTCTCCACATCATCCGAGTTGATCAGCCGAGTCACTTTCCGGCCGATCCGCAGTTTGACTTCGTTCTCCACCGCGAAGGAGTAGGAAAAACTGATATTGCGCGCGACCGAAAGAGTCGAGGCGGAAGGAGAACTTTGCATCCGTTCCGCCACGCTCAGCATGCTCTGGGTTTCAGTATCCAGTTGATCGATTTCCGGCATTTCCCGGCGGATCAAGTCCAGCATTTGCTTGCGTTCGGCTTCATCCAGGAGAGTGGAGTCGGCCTTGGTTTGCTGGTCCAGGCGGTCCAGCAGTTCAAAGACCTCGCTTTTCAGTCCCGTATCCAGGTTCTGATCGATCAGTAGTTGGTTCAGGGCGTCCCGCAGGGGGGCAAAATCGCCCCCTTGCGCCAAAACGGCGTCCGCCTGGGCATGCAGATCCCGCATGGTTTTGAAATGGCTGTAGATGTGATCCAGACGCTGGTAGAGGGTTTCGATCTCAGCATCGATGCGGGATTTACTCAGCACAAACAAGGCCCCGTATTGCTTCGCCAGCGCCCCCTCGTCGAAGGTGCCCACAGCGGAGATCATGATAATCGGTAGCGAGGGATAGCGGCGCTTGACATCCTGGATGAAGGTCAGCCCCTCATCGTGGGTTCGCATGTCCAGATCGGTGATCACGACTTGCGGATTTTGGGTTTGGATCATCTCCATCCCCTCGCGGGAATCTTCGGCTTCGATCACCGAGTAGCCTTCCAGGGTCAGGTTCCGCGCCACCGCGGAGCGGTATTGGCGGTTATCATCCACCACTAAAATGCACCGTTGCATCGTCATTCCATCAATCCTCGAGTCTGGTACCAGCAAGATAGAAGGCCCAAAGGGCCTGGGCACTCACGGAAGGCATGGGCTTTCCCCCGCGTGCAGAGCATTCATAGAAATCGGACCACTAGGACGTTGCACTTGATGGGAACGCACAACGCCCCAAAAATACTACTCTTGCCCGTTTCGTGATCCAACAAGCCAATCCAGCATTAAACCGCTGGTTTTACAGGATTGCCGCTTCCCGCCGATTGCATTTCCGCCTCGACGATGGCGATGGAATTCCGCCCCGTCTCGAAGGTGGAAACCGTGGAGGGGGTGTTATTCTTCACGCATTCAAAGAAATAGGTATCCTGCAAAAGATAGCCGCCCAGGTTGGTTACATTAATCCCTTCCACCGGTTTGGTTTCAGGGATGGGAGGCAGGGCAACGGGCTGTTTGCTGCCGCTCTTGGGGAAAAGAAGGAGGGTATCGGCGCGGGACGAATCAAAATCCAGCACGCCTTCCTTGAATTCGGCTACGTAGGTCATACGGAACTCATAGGCTTCGGTGTTGTACCATCCGCCTTCGCCGTAAACCAGGGGACCGCCATCATATTCGTACTTGGTGGTGATCATGCGCCATCCGCATTCATCCTGGAGACCACCAGAGCGAACCGATGAAGGCATGCCCAGTAAGAACTGGACCATATCGGTATCGTGCAAGTGCAGGTCCAGCGCGGCCCCACCGCTTTTGGCGACATCCAGGTACCAGTTATTGGCCGCCCAGCCGGGCCGGGCACAGACACGGGTGAGTTTCAGCGAGATCAGATCGCCCAATTCCTTGGAATCCAGCACTTTTTTGAGGTGCACATATTCCGGCCAAAAGCGCAGAACATGGCCCACCTGGTTGATGCGCTGCGTTTTCTGCGCGGTTTGCATCAGTTCGTTCGATTCCGCTAGGGTTCGGGCCAGGGGTTTTTCCAAAAAGACATGCTTTCCCGCTTCCATCGCGGCCTTGGCGAGGGGCAGGTGCGAGGGTGTGGGGGTGCAGACCATCACTGCGTCAACCGCGTCGCAGGCAATCAACTCCTGGACCGTCATCGCTTTGCATTTCAACGATTCCGCCATCTTGCCAGCGCGTGCCACGTCTTCATCGCCCACTGCGTGGAGTTCCACCACGCCGCTGGTTAAACAGGCTTGGGCATGCATATTTCCCATCCCACCACAACCAATAATACCAATTTTTGCCATGTTGATTCTCCCTATATGGTTCTCGGTACAAGAATAACCGGATTTGCCGACCAGGCAGGGGCCACGCCGCCCCATGTGGCGAAAAAAGAAAGAACAGAATTTACATCCGTTCTGGTGCGTTGACCTTCAAGAGGTTCAGTCCGTTGCGCATCACCTGGCGCACACCCATCACAAGATGGAAGCGGGCGATGGTGCCGGCGGGATCGTCTTCATCCAGGACCCGTTGGACTTGGTAGTAGGCGTGGAACGCCTTGGCCAAATCTTCCAGATAGGCGGGGATCAAGTGCGCTTCGAACCGTTCAGCCGCGTCCATCACGACCTGGGGATAGGCCAGCAGTTTCAGCAACAGGCCCCGTTCCCTTTCTCCCAGCAAGGCGGTCGTATCGAAATCCAGGCAGGGCGAGAGCGGGATGCCCCGTTCCTGGGCTTTTTCTTCCATACTGCACGAGCGGGCGTGAACATACTGGAGGTAGTAGACGGGGTTCTCCATGG
>JAVFAP010000274.1:0-5972 GCA_034002445.1 bacterium
CAGCATCGCGCCGGTCAAATGGCCCTGCTCGATGGCGTGGAATATTTCTGTATAATTTAATGTCCCGGTCTTCTGCAATACAATCAAAATCCCAATCAGGAAGAAGAAATCCCCCACCCGGTTGGTAATAAACGCTTTTTTACAGGCATCCGCCGCGGAATCCTTCCAGAAGAAAAACCCGATCAGAAAATACGACGAAACCCCCACCAGTTCCCAGCAAATAAACAGGATCAACAGGTTATCGCACAGTACCAGCGCCAGCATCGAAAAACTGAACAGGCTCAGGTACCCAAAAAAGCGGTCATAATACCGCTCGCCCTTCATATACCCGGTCGAGTAGATATGCACCAGCGAACTGACCACGGTCACAACCATCACCATCACCGCCGTGAGGTTGTCGATATGAAATCCAAAGGAGAAATCGATACTCCCCCCGCTGAACCAGGGATAGGCGGTGTGATACAAAAACGCGGGATTCTGTTCCCCAAAGATCACCCGTCCAAACAAAAAGAGGCCAAGGATCAGCGCGGTGCAGATCGCCGTGATCGAAACAAAATCCCCCTGCCGGGGCAACCGCCGTCCCACGAAAAACTGGACCGCGAACGCGCTGATGGGGAGAATCAATAAAAGCCAAGCTATTCCTGCGTACAAATCCATGCTTATCCTCAGTGCTTCATATTACTGATTTCATCCAAATGGATCGTGGAGTATTGCTGATAAATCGAAAGCACGATCGCCAGCGCGATCGCCGCCTCCGCCGCGGCCAAGATAATAACGAACACCGCGAAAATATGGCCGTTGATCTCTACCGCCGGCAAATACCGGTTAAAGGCGATCAAGTTCAAATTGGCGGAATTCAGAATAAGTTCCACGCCCATCAACACCCGGATCCCGTTCCGCTGGGTCACGATGATAAACAACCCCAGCAAAAACAGAACGATCGAAATAAACAAGTAGTGTTCCAGCCCGATACTCATTCGCGTCATTCCACTTCTAAATTTTCTATTTCGCCCGTCTTCGCTTCCCCCCGCGCGATCACCACCGCGCCCACCAGCGCGATCAGCAACAGCAGCGAGGCGATTTCAAACGGAAGAAAATACTTGGTCAGTAAAAGTTCACCCACCTGCGCGATCGTCGAGCCAGTCGGCTTCGCCGCCACATCCTCAGCCACCGGCCAGGGCGTCACGTAAATCACCGGCACCAGAATCAGGAAAAAGAGGCCCAGAAACCCCAAACCCCACTTCCACTGCATTGTCTGGACTTGGTTTTGGTCCTCCAGGCGCTGGGTAAACATCACACCAAAGAGGAGAAGAACCAAGATGCCACCCACATACACCACCACCTGGGATATCCCCACAAAATCCGCCCCCAGCAGGATATACAAACACGCCAGACCAAAAAAGGTAAAAAGTAACGAAAAGGCGGCATGGACCAGCCGAGGGGAGAAAGCCGTGTATGCGGCGGACCCAAGTACCACCGCCGCTAAAAAATAAAAGAGTAAATTCGTGAGCAATGCGTCCACCGAGCAGATCTCCTCATTGTATCGAATCAGGTGCATCCCCCCTGGGACGCGCCCCTGTTCTATTGCTTCGTTTCGTTTTCCGCCACCGGCGCTGGCTCAGCCGCCGGCGCTTCGATTTTCTTCGACGGGATCGGGTCCTTGCAGAAATCCCGCACCATCATCGTGCGGTCCGTAAACACCGTCTCAATATCGTGGGACATGTACAGACTCTCCACAGGGCAGACTTCACAGCACAACGAGCACCAGCAACACTTGATGTAATCGATCTCGAACACCACCGGCCGCCGCTCTTTCCCCTTGCCCTCGTATTCCATCTTGATACACAGCACCGGGCAAGCCTTCACACAGCGCCCGCACGCGATACACGTGCTCGCGTCGTTCACCAGCATCCCCCGCATCCGCTCCGCGTACTCGCGTTTCGCATAGGGATACTGCACGGTGATCGCTGGCACCATCACTTCCTTACCCGTGACGATCATTCCTTTGATCGTTGTATAAAATCCCGCGAAAATATCTTTCAACAAGGCCATTGCGCAAACTCCAATTTACGACTGGGAAAACGCCATCCACGCGCTCGCCAACAGAATGTTGATCAAGCCCAATGGAATCAGAAACTTCCAGCACACGCCCATCAGTTGGTCAATCCGCAGCCGCGGCAAAGTCCACCGCAGCCACATCGTGACCGACATCAAGACGATG
Source organism: bacterium (assembly GCA_034002445.1). Classification (GTDB taxonomy): domain Bacteria; phylum Hinthialibacterota; class Hinthialibacteria; order Hinthialibacterales; family Hinthialibacteraceae; genus JAVFAP01. The sequence goes on from JAVFAP010000274.1 coordinate 2,222, forward strand.
ATCTTCAAAAAATACAGGACGAAACTCGATCCCCCAAACGGGCCATGCCAGCCCCCGAGAAACAGCAACACCCCTAGCGCCGAAACCACAAACATATCGGCGTATTCCGCCATGAAGAAGAACGAAAACCGAATCCCCGAATACTCCGTATGAAACCCCGAAACCAGTTCAGATTCCGATTCCGGCAAGTCAAATGGGGTACGGTTGGTCTCGGCCAGCGACGAAATATAATAAGCCACGAAGGCGATAAAACAGAATGGATTCCACAAAAACCAGTTCCCCACCCCCAAAAATCCACCCGCTTGCTGCCCGACAATCTCACCCAGGTTCAACGACCCGGCCAGCAGCACCGGCGGCAGAATATGCAGTGCGGTGGGGATTTCATAACTCAAAAACTGCGCTGCCGTCCGCATCGCTCCATACAGCGACCATTTGTTGTGTGACGCCCAGCCCGCCATGATGATCCCGATCGCCACGATCGAGGAGGTGGCCAGCAAATACAGCACCCCGATATTCAGATCGGCAGGTACAAAACTCTCACTCAGCGGGATCACCGCCCACGAGAGCAGCGCTCCGGAAAACACCAGGAACGGCGCCAGGATAAACAGCCAACGGTCCGCCATGGCGGGGATAATATCTTCCTTCAGCATCAACTTGAATCCGTCCGCCAAGGTCTGCAACACCCCATGCCAGCCTACATGCATCGGCCCTACCCGGCACTGCATGTGGGCGGAAATTTTCCGCTCCATCCACACCGCAATCAGGGAGACGACCGACACCATCGTTAAGCCAATCACGGCGCAGACCACCCCCAGCACCAGGTATTGGATCGATAGGGGAAGAGCGTTGAACAATGAAATTTGTTGGCACCAACTTAGAAGAATACTCATTTACCGGTCAACCTCCCCCATGACAAGATCAAACGTTCCCAAGGTAGATACAAGGTCCGCCACAACCATATCCTTCGCGATCGCTTCCAGCGCGCTGATATTGCAGAACGACGGCCCCCTTACCTTCATCCGATAAGGTGTGCCGCTGCCATCACTGATGATATAAAACGCCACTTCCCCCCGCGGGCATTCACCACGAACATACACTTCCGCTCCCTGAGGCGGCCGGATCACCGCTGGCACCTTGGCTTTAAACTCCCCACCCTCGGGGAAGCCGACGATCACCTGCTCCAATATCCGCATACTCTGGTACATTTCCTGCACCCGGACCCAATAGCGGTCCCAGTTGTCGCCCACTTGGCCCTTCAGCCCCTGACCCACCGGGACATCAAACTCAAACTGGTCATAGATCGAGTACGGCTCATCCCGCCGCAAATCCCAATCTACTCCCGAGGCGCGCAAAATCGGGCCTGTCCAGCCGTACGCGATCGCCTCGTCCGCCGTCACCACACCAATATTGGCTGAGCGGCGGATAAAGATCTGGTTAAAACTCAATAGTTCGTTTAAACTATCCAGTTTACTCCGGAACTGTGTAAGAAAATCTTGCGTCATCTGCATGGCCCGGGGCGTCATATCCCCTGCCACCCCGCCAATCCGCATATAGTTAAAGCACAACCGGCCCCCGGAGAGTTCTTCCAGAATATCCAGCACCATCTCCCGCTCCCGGAAACAATGCAGGAACGGGGTGATCGCTCCCAGATCCAGTCCAAAACACCCTTGAAACACCAGGTGACTCGCGATCCGGTTCAGTTCTCCCACAAAGACGCGAATCCATTCCGCCCGTGCAGGAACCTCGATCCCCGCCAACTTCTCCACCGCCATGGCCCAGGTCCAGTTGGTATTGATTGCCGCCAGATAATCCATCCGGTCGCTATAGGGGACATATTGTTCATAGGGAATCTTTTCCCCGATTTTTTCTTTACAGCGGTGCAAATAGCCGATATGCGGCGTGGCTTTCGATACAATCTCACCATCGGTTTCCAGTTCAACACGGAGAACCCCGTGCGTACTGGGGTGTTGCGGCCCCATCTGGATAATCAACGGCTCTCCTTGCAAGGGTTTGGGACGTGCGGCCTTTGCCATGGTTCCTCTTAATTTCAGCTGGTTGATAAAATTCCATTCCCCGCGAAGCCGGGGTCAAACAATCCAATTAAAATCCTATTTCCCGCAAATGCTCATGGTCCGGCATCTCATACTCTTTCCGCAGCGGATGCCCTTCCCACTCCTCCGGCAACAAAATTCGTGTCAGGCTAGGATGTCCATCATAGACAATCCCCACCATGTCATACGTCTCTCTTTCCAGCCAATTGGCGGCAGGCCACAATCCGGTGACCGAGGGCACCCGAGGCTCTGTCTTCTCCACCCGCACCTTCAACGTAACCCGGTGTTTACAGGGAAGGGAAAAGAGATGGTACACACTTTCAAAATACTCCGGCCATTCCACCCCGCTGATACAGTGCAGCAGGTTGAAACGCAAGCGCTCGTCATTCCGCAAAAACTGGCACACCTCCGGCAGCGCGTCCTTAGCAATGAGAATGAAGGAATCCCGATACCCTTTCTTCTCATCCCCGGTTTTGCAATTCTCCAGGATCCGCTCCGGGCCGAAGGTCATCTTTAAAAGGTCATAAATCTCGTTATGGTCCATGGTTGACTGTCTTTATGGAAATGGAAGAGCCCTTACGCGACCTCTTCGGTTGTCTCTTTTTTGCGCAACACCCGATCCTGCCGAATCTTCTGCTGCAACTCCATCAGCCCCGCCATCAGTGTCTCCGGGCGCGGTGGGCAGCCAGGCACATACACATCCACCGGGATGTACAAATCCACGCCCTTCACCACATGATAGCCGTGCTCATAGTAGGGGCCTCCGCCAATCGCGCAACTGCCCATCGCCAGCACCCACTTGGGTTCCGGCATCTGGTCGTACAGCAACTTGATCCGCTGGGCCATCTTGTAGGTCACCGTGCCCGCCACAATCATCAAATCTGATTGCCGTGGCGAACCCCGGAACACACCCATCCCGAACCGGTCCAAATCAAACCGGCAGTTGGCGGTATGCATCATCTCAATCGCGCAGCAGGCCAAGCCAAAGGTCATTGGCCACACCGACGACAGCCGCGCCCAGTTGAACAGCGCATCCACCGACGTGACGATGACGCTCTCTTCAAATTTGCCCTGCAGGACTCCCATAATCGTCCTTTCTACTCCAACCCATAAATCGTGGTTTTCTGCAAAAAAATATCCCTCTCCTGCATCGCTCAGGACATTCATTCCCTGATCGTTACGGCTGCTGGATAGAAGGAATTCCCTTGCTTATCGCTTTGACAAGACAGACATTTTCCCCTTGTGAAGAAGAAAAAACCCTAACGCGCATATAATACCAAATACCAAACCCAAATCTGCTAAAGGGGACAACGAAAAACTGCTTGTTACTGTGTTGACTGCACTATCCATCGTAACCTCAACCGTCCTGTCTTCCCGCGCACTCGCGGTTAGGCCAGCGGCACATCCTTTGCGTTCTTAGATTGAAATATCCATTCTAAATGCCCCTTGGCCCAACAATAAGCCAAGCCCACCCCAAGAACGACGAGAAAAACAAACATCTCCATAAACACAAAAAATCCCAGGCTCGGCAACAAACTCTTGTAGACCACTGCCCAGGGAATGATGAACAACACTTCGACATCAAAAATCAAAAACAAAATCGCAATCACATAAAACCGGATATTAAACCGGATCCACGGCGAGCCCACTGGGCGCTCCCCGCATTCATACGTACTTAATTTGTCTGGAAAGATCGGAAG
>JAVFAP010000275.1:0-5971 GCA_034002445.1 bacterium
CAGGCACGGGGTACACAGCCATTCGATCCATCATAAAGGATTGGTGGGGAACATCAAGAAGCGCTGGAAGATTGCGGGGCAGAAAAGAAACGGGGCGATCGTTGATCGCCCCGTAGAAAGTGAGGATTTAAGCGGTTGGCTTGAGGTGGGAATTAGAAAGCAACTTTCAACCCTGTCCGGAAGAAGTAGGCTTCGTCATCGCGGCCATAGGCATCGCCGATGAAGTAGACACCACCGCCCAGGAACGTGGTCAGGTTGTCGTTGAAGCGATAGTCGATCTGAGAGTCGACTTCGAAGCCACCGTCGTCATCGTTGGTGACCGGAAGATCGTCATCCATGATGATGTAGTACAGGTCGGCGGTCCAGGCAACGCTTTCCATGGGTTCGAATCCACCATTGAGGTTGAAGACGTGGGCGTTGGTCAACTGACCGAAAGCGAAGCTGTCAGCCAACAAACCGTAGGTTTTGCCATCCATGAAGCGGGGGCCATCGCCATTGTCGCCTTCCAGGAAGGTGTAGAGCAAGCCGATGTTGGGGTTGTATTCGAATTCGGGGTGATAGTTGATCCCAGCTTGAATGGCCAAGCCTTCGACTTCCCACGCCGGATTCAGGTTGTCATCATCCATCTGATAGGCGACTTCGGCTTTGTAGGCGAAATCAGGAGTGATGTCGCCAGACGCACGGCCACCGAATACCAGAGTGTTGCTGCTGCCGATATTGTTGTCCGCCCAAGCGACGTACAGGTCGATCTGATGCCCTTCGATCCCGAAGTAGGAACCATAGAGAGCGGTCACGGCGCTGTCATCGTTGACGAAGCTATCATAATCTTCGATTGTGCGGGCATAGATTCCGCTGATCGCGAAGTCTTCCATTTCGTAGGAGACGACAACGGCGTCAAACGGATCGATTTCATAGCTGCCCAGCTGGGCGAGAGAACCAGGGCTCATGGGATCGCTGTCGCTGATCACAAAGCCAGGACCCCACCAGCGGTTGAAGTTATCCGCGTTGGGATCATCGCCGAAGTTCAGGAACTGACGACCGACGGTGAATGTGAAGCCGCTGCCAGCGATGTCGGCAACTTTCACAAAGGCTTCTTCCAGGAACAGGTCGAGATTATCGAACCCGCCGAAAGAGGAAGCGGCCAAATCGTTACGGCCCCAACCCTGGGAAGAATCCATCGCGCGGTCAAATTCGATGCTGATGCGAGCCATCACGTTGTCATCCAGGTCAGCCTGGAACCACAGCATCCCTTCGGTACGCAGGAAATCGGTTTCGGAATCGGTGCCAACGAGTTCACTGCTGAAGAAATATTCAGCCATGATGCTTCCGCCGATGTCCATGTTGTCGATGTCGGCATAAGCCGGGCTCATTGCCAAACAGGCAGCCAATGTGAGTAAAGCAATCTTCTTCATTGAGATAGTCCCCCTTGTTTCTTCACAGAAACGTTTTGGTTTGGTATTTCCAAATCTCAGTCTTTTCTTCCCCCTGAAATGGCTTTTTACGCTTAAATCCTCAAAAGGTGGTTCAAGGGTTGGATCGGACGTTTGTTCTGAATGTGTATCATAGAACCTTTTCTCAGCCCGTCAAGAATGTTTTGTGGTTTTTTTACCAGATGTGTGGTAAAAAAACCACGGATGGAGGGGCGGCCCCCTTTTGTTTAAACGTTTTGCGAAGTGTAGATTGCTATCTCTCTATAGATCAAGGAGAAAATGGTGGGATGGTCAAGAAGATTGCCGTTGTCGTCCAGGATGGTTGCTCTTTGGTGTGTGGTATTCTTCACCCCGTTTCCCGTTAATTTTCAAGAAAAGGGGAAAAGAGAGGAGGGGAGGCGTGGAAACGAATTGGGATTGGTTCACTAACTTAACTAAATCGCACTTCGATTTATAATATCCCGTTGAGCCCATGGCGGGGCTCTCCATCCCGGATTGGGCCGATCCCCCTGAGAAGGCGGGGAGAGCCTTCGAAACTTGGGGTGGAGACGGGTGCGAACCTGAATCCTGAGGGCCGGGTTGATTGCATGGCAAGGTATGGGGCAATGAATGATATCTCTGAAATCCTGAAGCAATGGAAATATAGTCCGGATACGGTCACGGTGCGGATCATCGACGGCGATGACCAGAAGCCAAAAATCCAGATGCGGCTGGATTTGGGGTTATTGCAAATGGAATATGAAGGCCGTCCAGACGGGCTGCGGCCGCATGGATTTGAATCGTTTTTGGATTATCAGCAAGAGCGGTTGAATCAGCATTTGAACCTGAATGGGAGTGAAGAAGGATTTGTTCTCGATCCGGATGAATGCGCGAGTCTGCGGGGGGAATCGTTACAGTATTATTACCGGTACCTCAGCCTTTTCCATCTGAAAGATTTTAAAGCGGTGGAACGAGATACCGCCCGGAATCTCAAGGCCTTTCACTTCATGAAGAAATATGCCGCGGAAGAAGAAGACCGCTTTGCCTTGGAACAATACCGCCCCTATGTCCTTATGATGAACACCCGCGCGAAGGCGTATCAATTGCTGCAGGACAATCAACTGACCGAAGCGCTGGACTGTGTCGATGCCGGAATCCGCAAGATCAAATCGTTCTTTAAGGAACTGGGGCGGCCCCGTCTGGCGGCCCGCTGCAGTGAAATGGTGATCCTGGATAAACTGATCGATGAGATCAAGACCTTCAAAAATCATAGCCCGGTGGAGCGGCTGCGCAAGAAGATGAAAGACGCGGTGGCGCAGGAAGATTATGAACGAGCCGCCCAGATTCGGGATGAGATCCGGAAACTGACCCAAACCAACTCTTTGTAGTCGTCACTTCGCGCGGTTCTGTCTTCCGTGGCATCGAGGGACTGAACCGCGATCCCCCCTCTTTTTTCTTCTTTTTTTCTTGTTTTATAGCGAACTGCTCGTTTTTTATTAAATTTTCTTCCGCGCTTCTGCTTTTGCTTCAAGAAAGATCGGCCGGACCCGATTTTTGTTCTTGAAATGTTTGCAAAAGAACTTTATATATTAAAACAATATAGATCAAAGCGTTTTTTATGCTGAATTGTGTAGATTGGATTGAACAGGTGAATCATATGAAATGGTATCGAAAGGTGTGTCAGGCGCTGATCTGGGCATGGGTTCTGGGTTGGGCGCTCTGGATTGTGAGTCCAAGCCAGGCGGTGTTGCTGAACCGGATTGGGAGTACTTCTTCCAGTTCCTTGGGGATGGCGGGCGCGGGAGAAGTGACGGCGTTTCATCCCGGCGCGATGAACCTGGCCTTGAACCCGGCCGGCCTGGTGACGGTGGAAGAGATCGAAGCCTACCTGGGTGGGATCAACCTCTGGTCTGATTTTACCTATATCCGCCATCCCCGTGCGGGGGGAGGCGAATTTGGCGCGTATGAGGATATGTTCCAGTTCCCTGAGATCGCTGTCGCCTGGCGGATCGATGAGCATTGGATTGTCGGGGCGGAATTGTGGGTGCCCTATGGCTTGGCCGCGGATCTGCGCCCTGTGCCGCCGGACTTTTACCACAACCAAGCGGAAATTTTCGTGATTCAAGGGAGTTTTGGCGCGGCGTATCAGTTTACCGAGGATTTTTCGCTGGGGGCCAGTTTGGATTTGAACTATATCGATGTGGAATTCCATCTGCCCATGATGACGCCGCTTGGGGTGATGTCTCCGACCAATCAGGGCGATGGGTTGGATGTCGGGTTTAGTCTCGGGGTGTTGTGGACCCCCGATGCCTGGCGGTTTGGGATTAAATATTCGCCGCCGGTCTCGATCGATGTGGATGGAGACAGTTATCTTTCCGCGCTGGGGCTGGGACGGCAGGCGTTCGAGACCGAGGTTCATGTGCCGCAGCGGGTGGCGGCTGGGGTGGCGTACGCGTTTACGGACCGCTGGAGCGTGGCGCTGGAGGGGCAATACACCGATTACGGCAAGAATAACAATCTGGTGCTGGATTATGTGTCCGCGCTTCCCAACAAAGTGCTGCCGTTGAATTGGGAGAATGTCTGGGGGCTGCACGTGGGCAATTCGATCAAACTAACCGAAAAATTAACCTGGGAACAGGGGATTGGCTATCTCTCATACGCCGCGCCAGACCGGGATTTGCTGCCGGCCATTCCGGACGCGGGTGGGTTCTCGTTCGATACCGGGTTCAAGTATGACTGGAATGAAAGTGTCTCAACCTATCTTAGTTTCGCGTACGCGGGCGGGGACCGGGACATTGGGTACAATCCAACCCGAAAGGCGCCAGGGGAAATGGAAGCCGATCTGTTTTTGATCGGGCTGGGGCTTCAGTATAAGTTCTGATTTTCTGCCAAAGAGACTGCCGGAGGCCGGGGGCTTGAAGCCAACTCCCGGCCTTCTTTATACTGGGGGATCCTACTCTTAAGAGACGAGGTAAAGCGATGGTACGTGGGTGGTATCAATTCATAGTAAAAAGACTGGGGCTGGTGGCGGGGATTTGTCTGGTCCTGTTCTCCGACCATGCGATGGCCCAGGTGTTCGATGTCCGAGCGCATGGGGCGGTGGGCGATGGGATCACCGATGAGACCGCGGTGCTGAATGAGGTGATCCAAGCCTGCGCGGCGGCGGGTGGGGGGCAGGTTCTTTTTCCGCCTGGCACCTACCTATCGGGAACCTTGCATCTGCGGAGCCATATCGCGCTGGTGTTCGAGGCGGGCGCGGTGTTAAAAGGCACGCCAGATTTGACAAAGTATCAGTTCTACACGCCCCCGGCGGATACGGCGGAAGCGGGGTATGGGGCGTGGCACAGTGCCTTGATTTTGGGGGTGGGTGTGGAGAATGTGTCGATCTCGGGGGCTGGCTTGATCGATGGAAACAAGTTGTTTAATCCGAAGGGCGAAGAGAGGATGCGGGGGCCGCATACGCTGCTGTTTGGTGACAGCCAGCATATTACCATCCGGGATGTGGATATCGCGGATGCGGCTAATTACGCCATTATGATCGAGCATAGCCACCAAGTGGAGGTGCGCGGGGTGAAATGTACCGGGGGCTGGGACGGGGTGCATTTTCGGGGCTGGAAGGATCGGCCCTGCCAGGATATTCGCATTGTGGGGTGCCAGTTTTATACCGGTGACGACAGCATTGCGGGCCGCTATGCGGAGCAGGTGCTGATCCAGGATTGTGTGATCAACACCTCGTGTAATGGTATCCGGATCATCGGCCCGCTGACCTCGTTGATCATCCACGATTGCCTGTTTTATGGCCCTGGCCAATACCCGCACCGGACGCAGGACCGGCATAACATGCTGGCGGGGATTCTGTTGCAGCCTGGCGGCTGGGACCGCTGCGAGGGGATTTTGGAAGACGTGTTGATTTCGGATGTGACGATGAAAGAGGTCGCGTGCCCCATCGCGATCACGTTGAAGCGGGAAGGGAATCAAGCCAAGGATATCACCATCGAGGGGGTAACCGCCAGCGGAGTCTATCATACCGCGTTTTCGGTGGAGAGTTGGATCGATACCCCGGTGGAGCGGGTGTCGATCCGCAATTGCAGTTTGGAATACCGGGGGGGAGAAACCCAAGCGGACCGGTATATCCAGGTCGAAAAACCGGGGACGGATACCCGGCCCTTACCCGCCTGGGGTTTTTATGCCAGGCATGTCGCGGACTTGCGGCTTGAATCGGTGCGATTCAACACTCGAAATCAGGATGTCCGGCCGGTGCTGTGGAGCGAGCGGGTTGATGGATTGCGATTGGACGGGATTGCCTATCCAGAGCCGGAGGGAGAAGGACCGGCATTTTTCTTCAAGGAAACCGAGGGATTGAAAATCCGGAATGTCGCCAGGCCGAAGGAAGAAGGCCAGTAAGAAGAGGAGGGCGGCTGGGGTTAAACCCCCAGCCGCCGACTGGATCAGTAAATTTTTAGGGGATCGATGATGACGTGCTTGATCCGTTCCCGCTTCCAAGTGTAAGTGGTGTGGATCATCCCATCCGAGGTTTCGATCACGGCGGGGTAGGAATACTC
>JAVFAP010000276.1:0-5938 GCA_034002445.1 bacterium
TGATGCGGGAAAAACGACTGTCTACCTTCCAAATGGTATCTGGGTGGTCGAAGGAAGACTGATTTTACGCGGATCTGTTCAGCGTTTTATCGGTTGTGAAGCAGAATTTGAGGGCAACGGGAGTATGGAAATCGCAGATGGAGAATCAGGAACCGTAGTATTCGAACGTTTTATGAAAGGATACGGTTCGAATTTCAAAATCAAGATTAATAATTCTCGTACAACAATTCTTAGTAGCTGCATCCTAGGCCACGTCGATAGTATTGGCTCTGGTGATGTTTTTATTGACGATATCTGTGGTGATTCGTTTCGTTTCTCAAACCAAAAGGTTTGGGCCCGACAATGGAATTCAGAGCCGCCAGTGACAAAAATCACCAATGATGGGGGGACTGTGTGGATCTTAGGGTTGAAAACCGAACGGGAAGGTACATTGATACATACCTTGAATGGAGGCAAAACGGAATTACTCGGAGGTTTTTGTTATGCGACCAGCCATGAGAAAATTGAACCAATGTTTGTTTCTGTCGATTCGGACGTCTGTTATGTTATCGGGGAATCCAGCTTTAATGACTGGCCATTTATGATCCTGGTGCGAGAAACGAGAGGGAAAGAAACCAAGGAATTAAAGAAAGGAAACGCCCCTGGCCGAACTGGTGGAAGCATGATTCCGTTGTTTACGGGGTATTCCAATTCTGAAAAGGAAACAAGGTTGGATTCGTCATCATCGGATAATCCCAAATCGTTCTCCCTTTGATGAATGCCGCGGTTGGGCCGGAACCGGCCATAAAAAGGGTGGGATCAGAAAGCCGGGTATCTGATCCCACCAAGTGGAGAGAAAGACCCCCCGCCGTGGAAGGCGGAGGGGTTTCTGTATTCAGTGAATCATGGAGTTCCTTAGCAGTCGTAGTAGAGGAAGAATTCGTAGGGATGGGGCCGCAGGTTGAGGGCGTCCACTTCCTTGATCCGTTTGTATTCGATCCAGGTATCGATGACATCCTGGGTGAAGACATCGCCTTTGAGCAGGTATTCGTGATCTTTTTCCAAGGCATCGATCGCTTCGGCCAGTGAACCCGGTACTTTGGGGATGGCTTTCAATTCTTCCGCCGGCAGGTCGTAGATGTTCTTGTCGAGCGGATCGCCTGGGTCGATCTTATTCTGAATCCCGTCGATGCCGGCCATGGTGATGGCGGCGAAGGCAAAGTAGGGATTGCAGGATGGATCGGGGCAGCGGAACTCGATCCGTTTCGCTTTGGGGCTGGGCGAATACATCGGGATACGGATGGAAGCGCTGCGGTTGCGTTGCGAATACGCCAGGTTGACGGGGGCTTCATACCCGGGGACCAGCCGTTTGAAGGAGTTGGTGGTCGGGTTAGTCAGCGCGATCAACGAATTGGCGTGTTTCAAGATCCCGCCGATGAAGTACATGGCATCCTGGGAAAGCCCGGCATATTTATCACCGACGAAGAGGTTTTCGCCGCCCTTCCAAAGGCTCACGTGGACGTGCATCCCCGAGCCGTTATCGCCGTACATGGGTTTCGGCATGAAGGTGACGGTTTTGCCAAACTGTTTGGCGACGTTCTTGATGACATACTTGTACATCATCACCTGGTCTGCCATCTTCACCAGGGAGTTGTATTTCATATCGATTTCGGCCTGACCGGCAGTCGCGACTTCGTGGTGCTGGGCTTCGACTTCAATCCCTAGTTCTTGCAGGCGCAGGACCATTTCCGACCGGATATCCTGTTGGGTATCAACGGGCGGGCAGGGGAAATAACCTTCTTTATGGCGGGGACGGTGAGCCAGGTTGCCACCATCCTGTTCGGCGGCGGAGTTCCAGATCGCTTCTTCGGAATCAATTTCATACATGCCGAAGTTGGCGGATTGCCCGAAGCGGGCGCTATCGAAGATGAAGAACTCGGCTTCCGGCCCAAAGTATGCGGTATCCGCCAGGCCAATCGATTTAATATACTCTTCGCATTTGCGGGCGACGTTGCGCGGGTCGCGGGTGTAGGGCTGTTTGGTGATCGGATCCAAGATCGAGCAGGTCAAGGACAAGGTTGGGACCCGAAGAAAAGGATCGATAAAGGCCGTTGTGGAATCCGGCATCATCAGCATGTCGCTCTCGTTGATCGCTTTCCAGCCCCGGATACTGGAACCATCAAAACCAAACCCATCCTCGAAGGAATCTTCTTCCAAGCGTCCGGATGGGACAGACAAGTGTTGCCAAGTGCCGATAAAATCCTGGAATTTAAAATCGACGAACTTAACATCTTTTTCCTTGATGAGATTGAGTACTTCTTTCGGTGTCATAATCTTTTCTCTCCTTTAAATAGGTTCCGATTGTAGGAATGGCTATTCCGTTGAGTCGTGTTTTTCTTTCCCCAGTGAGTCATGGATCTGAGGAAGGACTGGAAAATTTCTTTTTTGGCACCGGCTTTGTGGGCCAGGCTCGGTGGCATCCCCCGAGCCGTTTCTTGCATGTTCTGATAAGCAGGTCTTGTGCCAAGTTTTTGAGTGGTGTCTAAGGGTAGTCGGATCAGTTGGTTGGGATAAACCGAGCGCTGCGCTACCCTTGTTTCGTTTGAAAATCAGCTGGAATGGCATGTTGGTTTTTGAACGATAGCTCAAATTTCAGCAGGTCCATAAAAAGGATGATCCCATCTCCAAACGCATTGAAACTGCGTAAAAAGAAGATAGGTTATACCATGGTATTATAGACACCTATCTTCGTTGGCGTAAATAGAGAACATGGCCTATCCTAATTCTGGAAACCGAAAAAAAAGTTTGGTGGCGATTGTCGGCCGGCCCAATGTGGGGAAATCGACCTTATTTAACCGGATCATCGGGCAGCGGGTGGCGATCGTGGATGATCAGCCCGGCGTAACCCGGGACAGCAACTACCGGCCGGCCGATTGGAACGGCAAATCGTTTACCCTGGTGGATACCGGCGGATTTTTTGGGCCGGAAGAAGATCCGCTCACCCCCTTTGTGCAGGAACAGATCGAGTTGGTCGTCCAAGACGCCTCGGTATTGGTCTATATTTTGGATGCACAGCAGGGGCCGACGCCGGCCGATGCCGAAATCCTGGACTTTTTGCGCCGTCAGCACATTCCCTTGATCGCCGCGGTGAACAAGGTGGACAATGTGGAGAAGAGCGACGAGGTGACGGCCATGTTTTACGAATTGGGCCTTGCGGATTTTATTCCCATCTCCGCCAGCCATGGCATGGGCGTGGGGGATTTGCTGGACGAGGTGGTTCAGTATCTTCCCGATGCCGATCTGACCCCGGAAGAGGAGGAAGAAGTCCCCAAAATTCCTGGAATCGCCATCCTAGGCCGGCCCAATGTGGGCAAGTCCACGCTTCTCAATTCGCTCTGTGGCCAGCCGAAAGCGATTGTTTCCCCCATCGCGGGCACGACCCGGGATCCGGTCGATACCGAAATTGTGGTTGAGGGGAAGACCTACTTGTTAATTGATACCGCCGGCATCCGCCGCCGAGGCCAGATGAAGCAAGGGCTGGATAAATTTTCGATGATGCGGTGTGAAGAAGCCTTGCGCCGTTGCGATGCGGCGTTATTGCTGATCGACGGGGAAGAAGGGCTGACCGAACGCGACGCCAAGGTATTCAGTATTGCCAATGATATGGGCAAGGCGGTGATTTTGCTGGTCAATAAATGGGACGTAGTGGAAAAAGATACCAACACCGCCGGGGCGTTTGCGAAAAAAATTCGCGAAGATCTCCCCTATTTGAAATATGCGCCGATCGAGTTTATCTCGGCGATGACCAAGCAGCGTATCCATCGTATCTTTCCCCATGTGGAAAAGATTCTGGAGAATTACTACCGCCGGGTTCCCACGGGAGAGTTAAATCGCCTGCTGGAAGATATTCTGGCCAAGAATCCGCCGCCGGTACATAAAGGGCGGCTGCCCCGGATTTATTACTGGACCCAAGCATCCGTGGCGCCTCCCACGTTCATTGGATTCGTGAACGAACCCAGCGCCATCCATTTTTCATACGAGCGCTATCTGATCAACCGTCTCTATGAAAATTTTGATTTTGAGGGTACACCCATTCGCCTCTTTTGGCGAAAAAGAAAGCAGCGCAAATCCGAATGAACCATTTTGCCGCTATCCTGATCGCGTATGTGCTGGGCTCGATTCCTTCCGCCTACTATGCGGGGCGTTGGATCAAAGGGATCGATCTGCGGACCTGTGGCAGCGGAAACCTGGGATTTACCAACGCCTGGCGCACTCTGGGCGCGAAATGGAGCATCCCCGTTCTTCTATTCGATATCGGGAAAGGGGTGGCGGCGGTGTTGCTGGCCTTTTGGCTTGCCCCAGGTTCTGACGGGACTGCGATCCTGGCGGGGCTGGTAGCCATTCTAGGGCATAACTGGACGATCTTTTTGGGATTTAAAGGCGGTGGCAAGGGGGTCGCGTGTTCCGCTGGTGTTTTTTTGACCTTGATGCCCTATCCTTTTTTGATCACCTTTGTTCTGTTTCTTTTGATCTTAACCACTACCCGTTATATGTCGTTGGCTTCGATTGTGGGCGCTCTGGCCTTGGTTTGCAGCGGGACGGTGTTCCGCTGGCTGCAGTGGGGTACCGCGCCATCCACCGCCATCTACCTGTTTTCGATTTTCGCGGCATTGTTGATCATCTTAAAACATCTATCCAACATCAAGCGCCTGTTGCAGGGTACCGAACCCAAACTGGGCCATCATTCCACCGAGGAGAAATCGTAAATGCTGATCCTTCCAGCCATCGATTTACGGGGCGGCCAGGTTGTCCGTCTATTAAAAGGCGAGTACGAACAAGAGACTGTGTATTCGAAAAATCCGGCTGATATCGCCATGAATTGGGAAATCGGCGGTGCCAAATTGATCCATATTGTGGATCTGGAAGGCGCGCGCGATGGCCAGGTCAAGAATGCCGAAGCGATTCAGTCCATTGTTAAAAACACCTCGGTCAAAACCGAATTGGGGGGCGGCCTGCGGGATTTGGAGACGATTACCTATGTGATCGAGAAACTGGGTGTCAGCCGCGCCATTTTAGGCAGTGTATTGTTGGAAAAACCCGAACTGGCGACGCAGGCTTCGCTGAAATATCCCGATCGGATTGTCTTGGGGATCGACGCTCGTGGCGGCTTGGTTGCGACACGAGGCTGGCGGGAAACCAGCTCGGTCAAAGCGACGGATTTGGTGAAGGAATTTGCCGCCTTGCCTCTGGCGGGGGTTATCTATACCGATATCGCCCGCGATGGTACGTTGGAAGGGCCGAACCTGGACGCGACGGCCGAGATGGCGGAGGTGTCCCCCTTCCCCGTGATCGCGTCGGGTGGGATTGGGTGTCTGGATGATATCAAAGCAGTGGCCAAGATGGCGAAAGGTCTTAAAAAAGGCACAATCAGCGGCATCATAGTGGGCAAAGCGCTCTATGAAAAGAAATTTACGGTAGAAGAAGCGATCCAGGCGGTTTCCTGAAACGGCCCTGGCTTTTCCTGGCGGTTACACTATCCCCTGGTGATCGTTGATTATCAGGGGATTTACTTATGAGCGAGATTCTGACGAAATTTTATTTTGTTTCCGCCGTGCTGGTCTCTGGTGCGGCCGTGCTATTTGTTCTGTTTGCCTGGAACCAGTTCAACCGGTTCCGCAGCAATCCGGAGACACGCGAACCGCTCCGGTCGCGAAAAAAAGGCCGGGACACAGTACAGTTTTTGGTCTGCCTGGTCTTGTTTTTCGCGGGCTTGGCGGTGTTTAACTATTCGATCTTTTTGCAGACGTATCATATCTTCGCCGAGGGGGAGGCGGTGGCCGTGGTCGAGATTCATCCCGATGGTAAGGAGAAAGCCTTTTCGCTGACTCTTCAGCCCCTGGGGGATGCCGCGCTTGCTGGGGTGGGAGAGCCGCTAACGTTCATTCTTCAGGGGGATAAA
>JAVFAP010000277.1:0-5924 GCA_034002445.1 bacterium
GTATCAGCGATGATCAGACCGACAAATTCGCCTTCCATTTCCTGCTCAGCTGCCGCGTCGCCCTTTCCGGTTAATTGCTCTGATTTAGCCTTGGGAAGAACGATGGTCGTGGGTCGCTGTTCCTTGATATTCATTTCCTTCAGTTTTTGCTGCACTTCGCGTTCCCGGACAGGCTGGGCTTCATCGACCGGCGGTTCCACAATGGTTTGTCCTGGCTGTTGTAAGAGTGGATCGGGAGTCTGCATTTCCACACCCTCTGCAGAGGTGCTCGATTGAGATGGCGTGGAAGCAACCAGATTTTTATCCACTCTAGATTTTACATTTTCTACTGCCATGGGCGCATCTGGAGTTTTGTGCTGTTGCACCACTGGATTCGGACTTGCGCAACCTGCCAACCCCAGGCCGAGTACACCAACAAGAAGATATGTCCCCAGGTTTTGATTCATCTGCTTCACGCTGTTTTACTCATCAAGATCTGTGTCCGTATCTTGGTCATTAACATTTGAATAGATTTTCCATCTTCGGGATACCCGATCAACGCGTAGGCATAGCCTCTGAGCAGGCCCTTGTCGTAGGTATATTTACATAAGAGATCAAGAACTTCATCTTTATCGGTTTCACTAAAAAGAAAACTGAAGGTTTCGCCCATCTGGATACAGCAGTCACTTTCTTTAATCAGTTCATTTACCACATCCACCAGTTCATCATTTCCCCTGTCTTGAATGGTAAAGAAGAGAATTGTGAAATATCTACGATACCGCTTGGAGCAATAGAACTCATACTCGATCAAGTTTTTCATCAAATTGTAATCGCTTAACATGCTGTTTCCTTGTATCAAGATGATTGAATTCTTCCCTTGATTTCTATAACAAGGACCATGCCATTTTTTTTGTTTTTGAAATGCAGCAACAAAGCATTACAGATTAAATTTTAATTTTTACATTTCTTTCCCTTATTACAAAAGTACGTAAAGGGTTCCATTATCCATGGTGTTCAAATGAAACAGAATGTGCTGAATACAATGTGGTCAGAATGAGCACTTCCCCCCTTCCTCTGCCCACTTTCCACAGATTCATTGCAGGCCCCGAATCTTTTCCTGCCTGGTTTCCCAGAATTTCCATCCTCGTGTGATTTTGTTTCATTTCGCAAATTTTCATTACGATGATCTGCAACCCTGTTCCACGCACAAAAAAAACCTCTACTACGAAGTAGAGGTTTTTTGATGGAATTCCCAGGTGGTCTAAGAAGGGATGGCTAGCCCGCTTTCTGATTGGTTTGCAATTTTACATCCTGCAAGTTATATTTCTCGACCTTGCGGCGGATGGTGCTATAGCTGACCCCGAGCAAGGTGGCGGCTTTCCGTTGGTTCCACTTGGTTTTCAGCAAGGCTGCCAGAATGTTGGTCCGTTCGATCTCAGCCAGATTGAGCGTCGCGCTTTTGGAGGATGTGAGAGACGCATGGTACTGGATGGCGTCCAGGATCACCTGCTCCTTGCGAGCAAAGACAAAGCGCTTGGCTACTGTTTTCAATTCCCGGATATTGCCAGGCCAGGTATACTGCACCATGGCCCCGAGACAATCCGCGGATACCCGAGGGGGTTCCAGATGCAGTTCGGCCGCCAGGGTGCGGCAGAAATGATCAAAAAGCAGGGGGATATCCTCGATCCGGTCGCGCAGGGGGGGGATGGTGATGGCATATTCATTCAGCCGGTAGAAGAGATCCAGCCGAAAATCGTGGGTGACAATCAAGGCTTCCAAGGGGGCATTGGTCGCGGATACAATACGGGTGTCGATCTCAATCGTCTTGATGCCTCCCACCCGGGTAAATTTCTTCTGTTCGATAAACTGCAATAGTTTGGCCTGCAGGAATGGCGGAATATCACCAATCTCGTCCAGGAACACCGTGCCCCCACTGGCGATTTCCAAGCGGCCCGGCTTTTTGCGTTCCGCCCCAGTGAACGCGCCCTGTTCATGGCCAAAAAGTTCGGATTCCAGCAAACTTTCCGGGACCGACGGGCAGTTGATTTTCACAAACTCGCCCTGCTCCGCCCGCCCCGAGAGTTGGTGGATCAGGCTGGCGACCACATCCTTACCCGTGCCGCTTTCGCCCCGGATGAGGACATTCATGGTCGTTTGGGCTGCTTCTTCGATTTGCTCTCTGATTTTGGCGATCGCGGGGCTTTTGCCAACAAGCAAAGACAAATCGGGATGAGAAGAGGCCACGGCGGCAGGCAGGCCCGGGGCTTTGGGGATCCATGGTTCTTGATCCAGCAACTCTTTTTTTCTGACCGCATGCTGGATCGCGTCATGAACCTTGGCCACCGGTACCGGGCGGGAGAACATCGCGGCTACATTCGCATAGTTCTCCAGGATGGTTTCCTGATGCCGGGTATCCACCGCAAAGATGATAAAACATGAATTTTTAAACCGTTGACAGAGGGTGTGGATATGGTTCACCGTCACGATCGGGGTTTGCCAAAAATCGACCAGGATCGTCTCAATCTGCTCCCACTTGGAGGGGTTGGCCATCACACTTGCTAAATCGTCCAAAAACACATCATAGCCAAGTTTGATCAGTTCGTTGGCGAAAACCTGGTTATGAGAGGTGTTCCCTACAGACCGATGGTCTGATACAAAAAGGATGCGTCCGTTTCCCACTGATATCATTGATTCAATCGCTCTCTTACCCTATCTCGAAACCTGGTGCCAGAGGAAAAAGGCAGAATCCGCCTATCCCAAACTAAAGAGATCGCCAAATGCCCCTTTTAGTCTGGCACAACGCTTCGTTTAGAATGAAAAATGCCCCCTCACAACCACACCGCCCCTATGCAGGTGTAGTCGAATTCGCGCTTGCGCATGTAATCTTTTTCAAACAAGAAAAAGCGGAAACCATGCATGGGTGACAGAACCTCGTTTCCCCTATAGAAACGACCCGGCCAACCCAGGCCAATCATGGTTTCTTTAGACTTAGACGCAGAAAAATCTTTTTTCGGTCAAACTTTTTTCATTTAACGTAAATTTTTTTTCTACTCCTCAAGCCCGAACATTTTTTATGTTACACCGAGTGATTCCCAGTGTCAAATAGAAAAATGAAGAGAATTCATATTTTCTCCACTTTACCCAGACAGGTAAGAATTTGATTCGTTTCGATTTCGTGATTTATTCAGGAAAAAGGAGGTTTTTCACCTCCTCTCCCCCCCACAAAGCAATCAGCCCCGACTCGCGTCGGCGTGGATTCACCGTGCGGATCATTGAAATGATACGTTACAAAAATCTCTGTTCTCTCCATGATCCATTCCCAAGATGGTCAAAACCGCCACCAGAAGGCGAAGGCAAGCAGGTGGAGTGCATGATGACATATCGCATGACGAACCGTCAATCCCCATGAAATCCACTGGGCAATCCATGGTTTGGCGTACCAACACAAAAGCCACTTCCATCGGGAGTGGCTTTTGGATTTTACCTGAAACGGTAGAGATGCGGTTAGCGGTTTTCCGCGACAGCGCGCAAGCTGCGGCTGTGCTGGTGGAACTCTTCCAGGGTCATTTCCTTGACAAAAGTCATCCCCCGGGTAGCACGAATGAGAGGGCTGGGGTTCTGGTGGAACCATTCGCGGCCCAGGCAGGTCTTGAGAATTTGATATTGATTGACCTGGATGGCTTGGGCCAGGTCACAGAAGGGGCCATCGTACTCATAACTGGGAAACGACGCCTCTTTCTGGGACAGGAAGGTATTCAAAAAGGCGGCCTGCAAGACAGAGAACATGTTGAGTGAAACCGGGAAATACAGGTTCGCTTCGGAGGGATGGAAGCGGAACCAGACGTTACGATAGCCCCACACCTTGATATCCTTGCGCCCGGTCTCTTCGCTGAAAAGCCGCAGAGCTTCGCTGATGGCCTGCATCACTTTGTAGTGGGTATCAGGCCCACTCGCCTCGGGGTCCAAGGCCACGCCGACGACATCCGGATTGACCTTCTTGAGAAGATCCAAAACCGGCGGAACGTCGCGGCTGAGGGTAGGTTCCTCGGTGAAGATATCCCCGGTGTAAAAGCCAAGGCGCAGGTGGTGGATATTCTCGCAACTCCAGCCAGAGTAGCCCCACAAGCATTCTGCTTCCCATTCGCGCAGCATCCCCTTGAGTTTCTGCAGTTCCACAGGATCTTTTTTACCGGGATAGGCGCTCTGAATGATCGTCTCGATTTCTAGAATATGGGTTTGAATGGAATCAAGGTCGGACTGGCCATACAGTTCGATGAGGTTGCGCAACATACGGCGGGCGACGCCTTCATCCTTCAGGGCTTCGTTGTTGGCGGCGACGCCATCCAGGTAACGCCAGATATCCCGGTTGCGGTTGGTGATGTTGGTTGGATCAAAGTAATCCTCGCGTAGCAACTCCATCCATTCCTCGGTCCCCAGGAACAGTTTGGCTTTTTCCAGTTGAGTCAAGAAGAAGCGGTTGGTTACCGCTGTGAATCCGCTGGTGAGGGTAACAAAGTGATGGGTATTGGAGGCATCGCGAATGTTCCGAGTGATCCCCGCCAGATAGCCCAGCATGAGGTCGTCATGGTGTGGTTCGGTATGCAAGAATCGGGTATTCGATAACACTTCCCGCCCATGGGAGATACGCTGGACAAGACGATCGTGAATCTCTTGGGTAGTCTCTGCTACGGGACGCACAGTTTTTTTCAGCAATTCCGCACCAAAGCGGTCGCCGACAAAATCGTCCTTGGTTAATTTTAGAAGACTTTTTCGCTTTTTCACCGCAAGATCGATCACAATCTGCTCGATCTCTTCGGGAGTGGCATCGGCTTTGCTTTGGAACAAATGGAACTGGCGCTCTTCCAGTTTTTTAATCGCGCCCCGGGTGACGTAAAAGCGGGCCAAGGGGAGGGTTTGCAGGCTGGAGGCGGGGATCAGCACATCCTTCTCGCCTTCGATCGCATTCTTGATCACCAAAGCCTTGGCTTCGCCCGCGGCCATGATAATGGCGACACAGTTGGGATTGTAGGTAATGGTTCCCAGACCGATGGTGATAACCAGGCGCTTGCGGGAGGTTTCGATCCCCCCCAAATCGGTCGCGGCGGCGGCTTGGGTTTCATAGTTGGTTTCGGTCAGACGGGTGGTGGAATAATGATCCGACCCCCGAACATTGAAGCCGATATGGCCATCGGGGCCGATGCCGCCCAAGAAGAAGCCAATCCCGCCTAGAGCGCGGATGTTGTCTTCATATTCCTGGCACCATTGATCGATCCGGGCCAGTACAGATTGCTGCTCGCGTTCCAGCGGAGTCGCCGCTTGCCGGTAGCGCAAGGTGAGATCGACTTCCTGCTCGGGCCAGACCGAAGTGAGGGTTTGACCTTCTTTCAAACCAATGGAGGAACTATCGATCAGAAGGGCTTTGGCAGGATCAAGACCAAATCCTTCGATATAAAAATGGTTGACATAACTGTAAAAACTATTTTTCTGGGACGAATCGATGGGGTAGAACTCATCAATCTGCACAAAGTGCAGACTCTTCATATCGGGCTTGATCTGGGGATTCAAGCCATATTTGGCCAGTTGTTCCTGCGTATAGGGGGTATCCCAGGTGCTCAAGAGTTGCTTGACCCACATAATAAAGTGTTCGGGTGTCTTGCCGGTTGGCAGCGAGATCACTCCGCCGGGATTTTGCTGAACCCATTCCAGGAAACGCAAAGCCGTTGATTTCCCCAACGCGGGAAAATTTTCGAGGACAATCGTCTTGATTTTTTCTACAGGAGGGTAGAGAAGATGGAATGGAGATTTTTGCAAGAGATACTGTTCGATTACGCTGTCGGTAGAATTGGGATTTTTTTCCGTGGTTGAGCTGGTAGTCATTCTTAGTGCACCTGGAATTCTGAGATTCGGCCTGTTGCCCCAGAATACGCCATCTCAGAATTCCAGGT
>JAVFAP010000278.1:0-5922 GCA_034002445.1 bacterium
GCTCTTCCGATCTCACATCCAGCCAGAACTGACCTTACGCTGGGGGGACGGCTACCCCGTCACCCCCTCCCCCCGACCCGTTCGCCCCGGCCAGGTGATTCAGATGGATATCAACTGCAAAAACGGCAGTCGCATTCGTCAGGTGGAGTTTGACGGCCGCTTTTCCCCCAACCTGACTCTCTTGGGCATGACCACCGGCACCGCCTGGGATCCTCCCTCCGCCGTCACCCCGGTGTTCTCCACCCCCAACGAGATCAACAAAACCCATATTTTCCTTCTCCAACGCCTGCAAGCGGGTCCAACAGCCGTCTGTCGGGATCGGGAAGGATCGCTTGTGACCTTCTTCTTTACTGTCACCAGCTCGGGCTCGGGATCGATCGAATTGAACTCCATCCGCCTGTTCGACGAAAAGAACCAAAAAATCCTTGAAAAAAATGAACCGGAAATGTTGATGTTTTTTTCAAATTGAGATATTAATGGGAATAGAGACCAGATTTCTGTATCATTGTTTTGAAAGAATTGCGCTTGCGGTTGAATAATTTTCTGTTTTGAGTGATCATAGAACAGCTTTTTTGCTAGAGCTAAGATAGAGTGAGAATCACCATGACCCAGACAAAACTACCCGAAGAACTGCCGCGCTACATAATCGATGCGGACCTTCCACGCGACCAGAAAGAATCCAAAATCCTTTCTGAAGAACAAGAACGCGCCATCCATAAACTCCTAAAGGCCGCCAGCCATATTCTGAGTGACGAAGAGCGCGACTTGGTCTATCGCTTGATGGATAAACTGCACCAGGAAACCGAACGGGTTCGCTCCCTCAAAAAAGTGATGGTGCACGACAAACCACTGGATGCCTACCTGAACAAAGCGAAGAAGAAATCCAACCACAAGTTCCTGCAATCTTCCGATGCCTTGGATTCCACCTTGGTCTCGGAGGATCTCGACCTGGCTGAGCAGGAAGGCGAAGATGAGGCGCCTTCTCGCCCCAAAACCACGATGCGCCACGTGGTGGGGTTTTCTCCGGAAGAAGTGGTCCGCCGCTATATCGAATGCTGGAACCAACAAAAATTCGGGGCCGAATACGACTGCTTTAGTTCCGACTTTATGCAGATCGACCGCGGCACCTATGTCCAGGCCCGCCAGACTAGCTACCTTCAGATGCTCAACCGGGGCGGGATGCGGGTGGATTTTGGAGTTATCGTCGATAGCACCCTCGCCGGGGGCGATGCGGAAATTGTCGCGACCAAAATCACCCAGGAACCCGGCCGCAAACCCCGCGAAGACAAGGATCTCTACAAATTAAAGATCGAACGCGGCCACTGGGTTATTTATAAAGTCGTCAACCTGGACTAATCATACAAAAGAAGGATTCCCATCCCCACCACACAGTCATTGACTTTGTGGTGGGGCGTATGGGCCTCTTTCCCTCTCCACTGCCTACTTCTCAATGCATCATAAAAAGCACCCTCCAACAAAACAATGCTCCCAACAAGCGCTGCAAGCGCGTTCCCTGGATAGGGAAGCGGGGAATCCGCGTCAGCGGATGGAACGCTGAAGCGACACCGCACCAGCCCAGCCTAAACCCCAATCCCCGGTATGTCTCATGGGGAATGCGAACCTGACATCTTTCTGAATTTTTAAATGGAATGTTCACTCAGCCGTATCTTGAGTGGGATGAACTATTTCTTTTGTCGAGGCGAAGCGACAGAATGTGCTGTAACAGCGATCAAACAACGAGTACTGCCACAAAAAACCACCGAGACAGCGGTTTTTTTGTGGCAAGGAGAATCAGAATTAGTCCAGGTAGATGAACTCGACGGGGATGGCGATATCGGGGTGAAGGCTTTGTTTGACTGGGCAGGTCGCAGCGGCGTTTTCTAACTTGGTTTTCTGCTTTGGGGTTAATTTGGATCCGCCGGGGATGGTGACCGTGGTTTTTAACGAACCGATGCGGCGCTTCGGGTCGGCCACCATGTCCTTGTGTACCTGGATTTTCGTTCCAGACAGATCAATTTGCTCCTGCTCCGCAGCCAGACCCATGATGGTTACCATGCAAGAGCCTAACGCGGTGGCAACCAGATCGGTGGGGGAAAACGATACTCCCCGGCCGCCGTTATCCACCGGCGCGTCGGTTATGAGGGTGTTGCCCGATGGGGCGTGGGTGGCGTGGCAGTGTAACTGACCTTCGTAAACAATATCGATTTGAACCGACATGCAAGACTCCTTCCTGCGATTCGAGAATAATGCCAAGAGGGTATGTGCTGTTATGGATTTGTAAAGGGTTTTTTGCTTGGTTTTCGATAAGCAAAGTGCTTTTGGCGCCGAATTTATGGGATAAACTTGTACCCCATGCGATGCACGGTGATGATATGCACGGAATTGTCTGGATCATCCTCGATTTTCTGCCGCAGTTTGGCAATGTGGTTATCCACGGTGCGGGTCGCGGGGACCGAACTGTAGCCCCAGACCTTGTGCAGAAAATCATCCCGGGTAACGATGTGGCCTTCGTTGAGTATAAATAATTTGAGGATCTCGAACTCGCGGGGGGAGAGATCGATGGGCTGGCCATCCTTGGTCGCTTGGTAATGTTCGAAATCCAACTCGATCGATCCGAACGTGTAGCGGGTAATCTCCTGCGAGGCAGGAATGGTGCGCCGCAAGACCGCTTTGATGCGCGCCAGCAGTTCTTTCAGGCTGAACGGTTTGGTGATGTAGTCGTCCGCGCCGGCGTTGAAGCCGTGTATTTTGTCATCTTCAGAGCCACGGGCAGTCAGCATGATGATGGGAGTGGTTTGCCCGGATTGCTTGATTTCCTTGCACACATCCATTCCGTCCATGCCGGGCAGCATCAGGTCCAGGAGAATCAGATCAAACGGTTCCTTGAGGGCCAGGCGCAGCCCTTCCTTGCCATTCCCCGTGGCCACAATGTCATACCCCTCATATTCCAAATTGTCTTCCAACCCGCGGCGCATATCCGGTTCGTCTTCAATGATCAGGATGCGAGTCATGGAGTGAGCCTCTCCCCTTGGATTCCCAAACGTGTTTATTTGCTGCTAAAAGTATTCTGCAAAACGTCATTCTCGGCAAGTGTAGGGTAGGGATAATTGAATGGAATTGCCGTGGAGCACAAGGATGGGAAAGAGCCAGGAAAATGGAATTCTTGGCACTTGTTCGTTCACCCTCGCTATAAAATGGGGTAAGATAGGTCCCTGTTGTCATGCCGTGGCTGCACAGTTATCTGATTTTTCAAAGAGGAGACCGGAAACGATGTTGAAGCTCAGTGGATTCGGAGATGAGATTACGCCTGATTTTGAAGGGCAGTTGATCGAAATGCGCAAGATGGGGCTGAACCATATCGCTCTGCGCAACTTGTGGAATACCAACATCCTTGACCTGAACGCTAACCAGAAAAAAGAGGCGCGTTATCAACTACGAAAATATGGGATGGGAGTATCTGAAATCGGTTCTCCCCTGGGGAAGGTGCTTATCACCAGCACTTGGAAAAAAGAGTGGGAACGCTACGAACGCGCGATTGAACTTGCGCACTTTTTCAACTGCCCCCGTATTCGCATTTTTTCGTTCTACTTTCCCAAGGGGAAAGCGCCGGAAATGTATCGTGACAAGGTGATAGACCGGCTCAAACAAATGACCGACCGGGCCGAACAAGAGGGCCTGATCCTTTTGCACGAAAATGAATCCAACATCTATAGAGAAAACGGTTACCAGTGCCGGGACTTGGCCGCGACCATCGATTCTCCCCATTTTCGCCTGATTTTTGATCCCGCCAATTTCGTCTTCAGTGGAACCCATGCCACCTCGCAATGGTTTGACATCATGGCGGATTATGTCACCCATATCCATGTCAAGGATGTGAATTTTAATAAAGTCTTTTTCCCGGCGGGAGAAGGGGAGAGCGAAATCCCTCTCTTGATCGAAAAGCTGGTGCAGCGTGGTTTTACCGGCTACGCGACCATGGAACCCCACCTGGCGCATGGCGGGCAGTTCTCGGGTTTTTCCGGCCCGGAGAATTTCGCCAACGCCACTGAGGCGTTCCGCCGGGTTTGTGACAAGGCCGGGATGCCCCATCGGGAAGTGCGCATGGGAACCATCGGGATGGGCTTTATTGGCATGTTTCACTGCACCGCGATGAAGTCCGTGCCCGAGGCCCACTTAGTCGCCGTAGCTGATGTTGTCGATTCGCCCAATTTCGAGAAAGCCCAGGAACAATTCAACTGCGAAGTGTATAACCAGATCGATGAGTTGTTGAACCGGCCGGATATTGACGCCATCACCATTGGAACCCCCAGCGGCTTACATGGTGAAATCACCATCAAGGCGGCCCAGCAAAAGAAGCACGTCCTGACCGAAAAACCCATTGAAGTGACGCTGGACAAATGTGACGCGATGATCGAGGCCTGCCGCGCCCAGGGAGTCAAACTGGGGGTGATCTCGCAGCACCGCTGGGATCCGGGCATGATGGAACTGAAGGACGCGATCGAGAGCGGCACCCTCGGTGATCTAATTTTGGGCGAAGCCTATATCAAATGGTTCCGCAGCCAGCAGTACTATGACAGTGGCGGATGGCGCGGAACCTGGAAACTGGATGGCGGCGGAGCCCTGATGAACCAAGGCATCCATACCGTTGATATGCTGCAATGGGTGATGGGGGAAGTGGAAAGCGTGACCGCGCAAACCGCGACCCTGGCCCATGAACGCATCGAAGTGGAAGATATCGCCCAAGCCCTGTTGAAATTCAAGAATGGCGCCCTGGGGACCATCATTGGGTCCACCGCGATCTACCCTGGCATGAGCGAACGGGTGGAAGTCTCGGGAACCAAGGGCACGATTGTCGTCGATAAGGACAAGGTGGTCCTGCGCGAAATCATGGGAGAGAAGAAGAGCAAGGAAGCCAGCGAAAGCGAAGACCGGGGAACCGGCGCGGCCGATCCTCAGGCGATTTCCAACCATGGTCATGTTTCACAAATCCGTGATTTTATTTATGCCATCCTGGAAGACCGCGATCCTCTCATTCCTGGCGAAGAAGGGCGGAAGCCGTTGGAAATCATTCTGGCGGTTTACGAGGCGGCGCGTAAAGGCGTTCCGGTCACGTTGCCATTGACCGAGTATACCGTGCCCGAATCGATGCCTCAGCCGGAGTTGAAATCCCAACCCAAGGCGCAAGCCAAAGCGAAGTGCAAAACCCGGCGTAAAAACTAAAGCAATTCACGAATGAATTCAATACCGGGGGGCGCGTGATCATGCGCCCCCTCGGAATATCGCACCCATCCTTTGGAGCCCATCGCCCATGCCCCCCTTGAAAGTCCTTCATCTCGATTCGGAAGCCACCTGGCGCGGTGGCGAGCAACAAGTCGCATATCTTCTTCACGGCTTGGCTGAGCGGGGCGTGTGCAATCTGCTGGCCGCGCCGCCGGGTAGCGTGCTGCTGGCCCGCGTCCCCGCGCGGGACGCGAAACCGTGTCCGCTGCCTTTGCGGGCAGAGTGGGATATCGTTTCCGCGCTACGGTTGGCTAGGCTGATTCGCCGTGAGCGCCCCCGCCTGATCCACGCGCATACCGCCAAGGCGCATACCATGGCAGTGGTTGGGCGGTTGCTCTCCCGCCAGCGGCTGCCGGTGGTGGTTTCCCGCCGTGTGTGTTTCCCGATCCAGGCTCATTGGTTCAACAACTGGAAATACCAGGAGGCGGATTTTTACCTACCCATCTCCCACGCGATCGAAGCGGTGCTGCATGAATTTGGCATCCCACCCGAACGAACGGAAGTGGTTTATAGCTGTATCGATCCCGCGCGTTTTGACGGCCAAAGCGCGGAGGGGTTGCGGGAGGAATTCGGCATTCCCGCCGAGGCGGTGGTGATTGGCAATGTGGCGGTATGTGAAGCCCTGAAGGATCAGGCTACCCT
>JAVFAP010000279.1:0-5899 GCA_034002445.1 bacterium
ACATGTTTAAATGGATATTGGTGCGCACCTCATACACGGCCAGAACCACCAAGAGGGCGATGAAAACCCTGCGTAACGCCGGGGAGGGCAAGCGGTCCAGCACATCGCCGATGAAGATCCCCGCCAGGAGGATTAGCGGCTGCACCTGGTGAACCATCAGCCACGGCACCTTTTCGTTCAGCGCTGCATAGATCAGCAAAGAAAACACGCTCCAGTAAATGAAAAACACACGCACCCCGTCTGGCCGCCATCCACTTTCCTCTTGGGCATCCGGCGATTCAGACCGGCTGGGGAATAGCCGGGTAATGATAAAGAGGCCCAGTACCACGCACAGCGAGAGAATCCACAGCACCAACGCCAGCGCCGCGTTTTCGCCATGCAACAGCACGACCTGGCAGTACAAATTCACCGTGCTCCAGAAGGTGAATTGAAAGGCGAGGAAATTCCGCCAGGAAAACGCGCTGAAGGTGTAAACCAAAAAGGCGATCACAGCGAACACCACCGTCATGGGTTCGTAAAGTAGAATCCGGGGAATAAAGTAACTGGCCTCGCCTTCGATCCGGGGGTTATCCTGCTGGCCCATCCAGTAGAGCAGGTAATCCACCACCCCCGCTTTCATCCCGGTCCGGTTGTGGCCCATGGTGGTGAAGAGAAAACTATAGATCAGCAGGGCAATGAGGATGCAGGTCAGCACTACGGCGTTCTCGCGGGCGATACGCCGCAGCGAAAACGTTTCGCCTTCGGACTTGATGCGATATTGGATGAAGAGAAGCAGCAGGAAAACCGCGGCCGTCGCCGCCAGGCCCACCCAGATCCACATCGGGACGATCCAACTGTGCGACTGGGTGACATGATTCCAGGCGTGCTGCAAAATGCCGATATTATAGGATTCGGCCATCACCATCTCCTTGCGGGCGGTGGCGGTGGTTTTAAATAACTCCAGCCGGGTGACAAAGTACACCAGCGAGAACGCGGTACAAGAAAAGATGCCATAGAGCGACAGCAGTTTGACGAACGGCGCCCGCTTGCCAATTATTTCCACGCATCCCTGTTTGCGGATCCCCGGCGCGTAACTGAGAAAATAGTAGACGCCATAAAAAACGATGTAGGAACCCAGGATAAACCCGGTCATGTATGAGTTTTCCTTGCAGGAGTACATCAGGGTCAGGAAGATGGTCATCCACACCAGGTAGATATCTTTCCTGGTGCGCAAGTAATCCAAGGCAAAGGCCACGATACCCATCGCGAACGCCGCCATATAGACATCGTTGCGGGCAAAGCGGGCGAAGTAGGTCATCGACGGAGAGGTTGCAACCAGGAAAAGGGTAACCAGGGTACCGGTTTGGCCCAGCCAGTCCTTGGCGCGCCAGATCAGGTAGAAGAGCAAGACACCGAAGGTGACGAAGGGCAGGCGGGCAACAAAATCGTTATCGCCGAACAAGGAGAAAAACAAGGCACCGGTATGGTATAAAAACGGGCCGTGGTAGGTGGGGTCGTATTTATACGCTTCAAACATTCCCTGATACAAGCGCCACGAAAAAAGGGCATGGATGGATTCGTCATGATGAAAGGCCATTCGATCCAGGCCGTACAGTCGTATAAACACGCCGAACAAAACAATGGCGATGATTCCCAACGTATACTTGGTTAGGCGGATGGTTCCAGGGGAAGAGGAAGACATTCGGATCTCCTTGTGTAGATTTCCATGTAATGATTTGAAGAACGATGACGCGTTGGCTCTGGTTATGATTGTTGTATAGATTGGCGATGAATCGCTTCCCGCACAAGAGGCGAGGCCCTCTATTTTATTCCATCGGGGCGGGATTCCCCATCCCCTCTCTCCAGGATTCAAAAAAACAACACGGGTGCTTCACCCCGTTCTGGAGAATTTAGCTGGATTTACCGGATTTGACGACAATTTCTTTCGGGCCGGCTCCGCTTCCAATCCCGCCGCGTTTCCCTATGATGGAGGTATGGGGGGGATGGATACCCCAATCGAGCGAAACCAAGGGGAAACACGATGAAACACTGGTATATCCAAGTATGTTGTATCGTGGGACTGGTGATCAGTTCCTGTCTCTTTGCCCATGCCCACGTGGCGGGGATTGAATCAGTCCACGATACGGTGGCGCATGTCAAGGCGCGTTTGCTGGCCGAACTTTCTCCAGAGCAGCTCTTGGCCTTGAATGAGGAAACCCTGCCAGTTCACCTCTCGGCTGAAGAACAGCAGGTACTGGGGGAAGGGCACCTCCATTTTCACATTGATACCCCGGCTGTGGTCTATGTGTTCTGCCGTGACTCGCAGCCCGCGCCGTTTTGGCTGGCGGCGCGTGGATTCGAGCCGATGGAGGAAGCTATCACCATCAGCGACAAGTCCTTCAAGGCGTGGAATAAACCATTTGATGCCGGCCCCGTGGGCTTGGGGGTCAATTCCCTCCACCGCGAAGGCGATCATTACGTGGTTGCCGTGGTTCCCCAGCAAGCGGGGGCGAAGGTGGCGATTACCGATCTCTATCCCGGCCAGGGCCGGGTGAGCGTGCTGGAACCGGGCGCGCTGCCCTATGTGGATGATGATGACACCATCACGGTTTGCCCCGAGGTCCTGCGGCAACAAGCCCTGATCCAGGTCAGCGCCCGCTGGCGGAAGTATGGCACCATCTCGGGCTTGTTTACGCAGACCCGGTTTCCTTCCAGTGCCAAGCCAGATCAGATTGTCCTGACCTGGAGCGCAGATCCCCAAACCAGCCAGACCATCCAGTGGCGTACCCGTGTCGCGGTCGAACGAGGCTACGTGAAATTTGCCAAAAAACTTGATTTCTATAGTTTCTCTCCCAAAAAACCCTACATCATCCCAGCCCAGACCGAAAAACTGGAGACGGTCTCCATCGTCAATGACCCTCTCTGCCACCGCCATACGGTGACGATTGAACCGCTGGAGCCGAATACCACGTATGTCTACTCGGTTGGGGATGGTTCAGAGGAAGGCTGGAGCGAACTAACAGAATTCACCACCGCGCCCAGCCGTGTTGAGCCCTTCTCCTTCATTTACATGGGTGACGCGCAAAATGGGCTGGACCGCTGGGGAACCTTGATCCACAACGCCTATCGCGAGCGGCCGGACGCCGCGTTTTACATCCTTGCCGGGGATCTGGTCAACCGGGGGAACGAGCGCTGGGACTGGGACGACTTTTTCTACAACGCCCAAGGGATCTTTGACCGCCGCCCCCTTGTGCCGGTTCTGGGAAACCACGAATGTCAGGATGGGCACCCGACCCTGTACTTGCAGCTCTTCCACTTGCTGACCAACGGGCCCAGCCAGATCGAAGCAGAGCGGGCCTACGCCTTTCACTATAGCAACGCCTTGTTTGTGGTGATGGATTCCAATCAGCCGCCTGAGGATCAAGCCGCCTGGCTGGAAGAGCAATTGGCGGGGTCTGAGGCGACGTGGAAATTTGTCGTCCATCATCACCCCATCTATTCATCCGCACCCAACCGGGATAATGTCGAGATGCGCGACGCGTGGCTGCCCCTCTATGACAAATACCACGTAGACATGGTATTGCAAGGCCATGATCACGCCTACCTGCGCACCTACCCCATGAAGAACAACCAGATTGTCGACTCGGCCAAGGAGGGGACGATCTATGTCGTCTCCGTATCCGGCACCAAGATGTACAAGCAGGCGGACCGCGAGTACACCGCGCTGGGCATGACCAATGTCGCCACCTACCAGGTGTTGGATATTCAGATCTCCGGGGACCGTCTGGTGTACCGTTCGTATGATATCGACGGCGATCTGCGTGATGAGATTGTGATCGAAAAATAACGTTGTTTGATAATTAACAGGAGAAGGCTCAGTCTGGGAAAACGGCTGAGCCTTTTTTGCGGATTATTTATCCAAGCGGCAGGCAGGTCGTCGCAGATTTTTTTGCCCTCAGATTTCCTTCAAGCCATGGAGGGTGAAGGTGTTCACCGGCTTGCCTTGCAGTTTGAGGTAGTAGAACAGTTGGTACTTGTGCTGTTGCGCATGGTTGATCATATCCAGAAGATAGTGGCCCAGAATTTTGGGTTGATCTGGTTCCCATGGCGCGGCAACCTGTTTGGTGGCCAGATCGGTTTCGCTGGTTTGGGCGAGAAGATCAAATGCCATTTGTTTATCTTGGGCGAGCATGGCCTGGGCTTCCGCCACACTGGAAACAAATGGCATGGCGGTGGCCGGAGGCATTTTTTCTTCTTGGGGAAGAGCCGAATAATCGAAATCCTCGGGAATCCCCCATTCGCCGTGAATAAACGCATTGAAGCTGGGCCCACTCGAATTGACAAGATGGTGCAGAACCTGGCGGGTGGTCATCCAGTTGTTGTTCTGGGCTGGTTTCCAATCCAGGTCGTCTTCCTGTATCCAGTCGATGAGCATTTCCGTGGACAGGTAAGTGGATTCGAGGTTTTGGGCCAGCATTTCTTTCCACAACATGATCGTTCTCCTTTCCCCCCCAGGATTTTCCCCGTCAGAGGAAAGCCAAGTACAAGAGGGCGAATGAGGATTCGCCCCTATGATCCCATTCCATCCCAGGCCACTCGGTAGGGCGTTATCCTTCTTTCATGCCATAGAGGGTGAAGGTATTCACCGGTTTGCCTTGCAGTTTGAGGTAATAGAACAGCTGGTACTTGTGCTGCTGCAAGTGGTTGACCATATCCAAGAGGAAATGCCCCAGGATTTTGGCGGTAACCGGATCCCATGGGGCTTTCACTTGGCGGGAATTGAGATCGTCCTCGCTGGTTTGGGCGAGTAACGCGAAGGCTTCTTCCTTATCCTTCTGGAGCCATTGCAGGGCTTCCGCACAGTTGGAGACGGTTGGCATGGCCGAGGCGGGAGGCAAGCCTTCGCAGGCGGCATCCACGTCCTTGGGCATACCCCAGTCCCCGGTAATAAAGCCTTTGAAGCAGGCTGCGGTGGAGGTGGTGAGATGATGCAGTAATTGCCCGACGGTCATCCAGTTGTTTTCGGCGGCGGGTTTCCAGTCCAGTTCGCTATCGCGGACCAGCTGCACCAGCCCTTCCGTGGCAGTGTAGGCTGCTTCCAGTTCGTGTTTCAAGAGGTGGTTCCAAGACATATTCGATAACCTCGTTTTAAATGGGGTAAGTAAAAGTCTATCTTACGGGAACCGTGGCGTTCTGGCGAGGGGAGATTTGGGGATTGTGGGGAATCAAGCCATCGGAGTGGGGAAGGGCAACCAGCGGTTGAGGAGATAGAACCAGAAAGGCAGAGTCGCCATGCTGAGAATGGTGGTGAGAAAGACACAGAGAATGGCAAACCGCCGCTCGTTGGACCGTCCATACACACAAGCGATCAAAGCGGC
Organism: bacterium; assembly: GCA_034002445.1. Classification (GTDB taxonomy): domain Bacteria; phylum Hinthialibacterota; class Hinthialibacteria; order Hinthialibacterales; family Hinthialibacteraceae; genus JAVFAP01. Next base: position 5,358 of record JAVFAP010000279.1, read on the forward strand.
CAAAATTCCCGAGGGAGCCCCGGACGAGAGAATCAGCGCCCGCTGCAATTCAATATCCTCAAATCCCATCATGTGGGTAATGATCCAGGCCAAAAGAGGAGATAAGAAAAGCTGAAAGACGATGCAGACGAGCAGTGGACCGAAGAGGAGGCCATATTCCTGCATCTGAAAAAAATAGACATAGCGCCCCAGCATCAAGCCCATCACCACCAAACTGAGGGGGATCATCACCTTGTATAACGAATCGATAAATTCCAGGATTTCATTGGGGAGGGTGGTGCCCAGCCCGGCGAGAACAAAGCCGATTCCAAAGAAATAGACCATGGGATTCTTTAGGATCTGATACGCATTATCGACAGACCGGGTCCGGCCTCCACCCAGGTAGAGGCCCACGGTGCAAAGAAACGCCAAGTGGAAAAAGACCAGCGCTTTGACCGTCTGGACCGATTCCAGCGGATTCCCCAAAAAAGGTTGTAATTTTTGCAGGGTTAAAATGCTGACCGACATGGTCATCAACAAAAAGAGGCGCCGGGTGCGGGGGG
>JAVFAP010000280.1:0-5881 GCA_034002445.1 bacterium
CAAAACCGGCCAACCATAGAATCCTAAAAAATTAAAAAAATCGATGAGGCCTGAAGGGCCGATCCCTGGATAGCCTAGGGGGGAGAACATTTTTGAAAAAAAAATGTTCGGAACCCTAGGCGCCGCTTGTAAAACACTACCCCCAACCCCATCTTCAACAACCACTCCCCACTATCCACTGCCCTATCCTTATGCAATAATGTAGCAAACCAACGAATCAAGCAGGGGGTCGTATGATGCAATTGCGAACCATTTTCTGGATCTATTCTCTTTTCTTCATCATGGTCACGGCGCCGATTGCCATGACGCAGGATCAGCCTGCCGTCCAAAGCGCGGGGATCACGGCGGACGTGACCGGCCCAACCGAACCACAAACCAGCCGTGGCTTTGGCCAGATCGAACTCGGCCCTGATGACCGCGCAGTCTATGCCCCTCCGCCCCAAGGCTTCAACCAGGAACGGGACAACATCCCCCATGGAAAGCTGGAAATGGTCGAGTATGACTCAACCACCGTGGGCACCCGGCGCAAAATGCAGGTCTACACTCCGCCCAACTACAGCCATGAGAACGAGTACCCCGTTCTTTACCTGCTCCACGGCATTGGCGGCGATGAAACCGAGTGGCAGCGCTTCGCCACCCCGAATGTTCTTTTGGATAATCTCATTGCCGATGGCAAGGCGGTCCCCATGATCATTGTGATGCCCAATGGCCGCGCCCAAAAGAATGACCGGGCGGAAGGCAATGTGTTTGCCAGCGCGCCAGCGTTCGCGACCTTCGAAGCTGATCTGCTTCACGATGTCATCCCCGCGATCGAAAAAAATTATTCCGTATCCGCCAACCGAGAAAGCCGGGCCCTGGCAGGTCTCTCGATGGGGGGAGGGCAAACATTGAACTTCGGGCTCACCCACCTGGACACTTTCGCCTGGATGGGTGCCTTTTCCGCCGCCCCCAATACCAAATCTCCTCAAGAACTGATCCCGGATATCGAGCAGGCCAAATCCCAGATCCAATTCTTCTGGCTCTCCTGCGGCAACAAAGATGGCCTGATCCGCATCAGCCAGACCATGCACAAATTTCTGAAGGAAAACAACATCCCCCACGTCTGGCAAGTAGACAACCACGGCCACGACCCAGACCATTGGCGCAACAGCCTCTACTGGTTCTGTCAGGAAATTTTTAAATGAAAACAAAAAAAAGAATTTAATACATCATATGTAAGAGAAAAACCAATGGATCTTTAGAGTGGGCTTAAAGCGCCGAAGGATATGTAGGGTGGGCTTAAAGCGCCAAAGGCGCGTAGCCCACCATCTTATCGCACCCAACCCTATCAAATCCCTCACCCTTTTCCCTACGGCCAACCCCATAAACCGATGTCAAAAATAAAAAAACGATGAGGCCTGAAGGGCCATTCCTTGGATAGCGAAGCAGATGGAACGCTGGAGCGGCGCCGTACCCGACCTATCAAAACCCGCACTACCCCATCCAACTACAACTACCCACGATCCATTATCCACCAAAAAGGGGGCTTTCGCCCCCTTTTTCAATAAATCTCTTTGACGATGTCATCGATCGCGTGGGGATCGATCCCCGAGTCCTCCTTCTCCGCCATCCGTTGCACGACGGCTTTCATTTCTTCTGCCGAGATGGCGTTATGCATCGCCTCCACCCGTTCCAGGGTATGGCACTTAGAACACAACACTTTAAAACTCGGGTGCCCCGCCACTTCGTCTTTCGGCTGATTGGTCGCGCAACCCAGCACAAACAGCGCGGACCCGACAAGAAGAATGCCTAATCCCATCCAATATTTCATTCGATACCCACCTCCGGCGTTTTGATTGTTTTCCAAACCTCACCCTATCATACGATAGATTTTCACCCTAAATCAAGAAAAACCTGCCCAATTCACCGGAATTTTTATCCATTTTGCCTTTTTTTCCCATCAGATTTCCAGGAAGCCGATCCGGTTTCAGCACTTAACCAAACCCGCGCCTGCACTAAAATATCCCAGTATGTTTTCCTGCGCTTGCTCTGAAAACACACCGATCCCCGCCCCACTCCCGTAGTGCGGGCCAAGGAGTACTGAATGAACGCAGCCACTCGACGCTTACTGAGCGGGAACGAAGCCATCGCCCTCGCGGCGATGGATGCCGGGGTCCATCTGGGCATCGGCTATCCCGGCACCCCTTCCACCGAAATTCTGGAAGCATTCTCCTTATTAAAGCAAAACGCCCAATGGGCCCCCAACGAAAAAGTCGCCCTCGAAGTAGGCATTGGCGCATCATATGCCGGCGGTCGCAGCTTGGTCACCATGAAACACGTCGGGGTCAATGTCGCGGCGGATCCACTCTTCACTGTGACCTATACTGGTGTCCAGGGCGCTCTGGTCCTCATCTCCGCCGATGATCCCGGCATGGCCTCCAGCCAAAACGAGCAGGATAACCGCCACTACGCCGTCGCCGCCGGGATTCCCATGTTGGAACCGGCCGACTCACAAGAGGCCTATGATTTTACCCTCAAAGCGATTGAGATTTCCGAACAATGGCACACCCCCGTCATGCTGCGTGTGACCACCCGGGTTTGCCACTCCAAAACTATTGTCAAGCAAAATCCCAATCCTCCCGCGCCTGTTCAGCCCAATTTTGAACGGGATATTCAATCACGCGTCATGATCCCAGCCTATGCCCGCCCCGCGCATCGCAAACTCCGCCAAAAACTGCGCGAGTTGCAAGCGTGGAACGAAACCAGCGGCCCCAATAAAGTTCACGATGGCGAATCCACCCTGGGCATCATCACATCCGGCATTTCTTTTGTCCACGCCCAAGAAGCCGCGCCCAACGCCCGCATTCTCAAATTGGGTATGACCTATCCCCTCCCCATCGCGGCCGTCAAACAGTTTGCCGCCAGTGTCGATCGCTGCCTGGTGATCGAGGAAGGCGACCCCTACCTGGTGGACGCCTTCCGTGCCGAGGGGATCGCTGTCGAAGGCAAGGATGAGATGTACCGCTATGGCGAACTCAACGTCAACCGCGTCCGTAAAATCCTGGCTGGGGATACCACACCCGAAGCCATGCCTCCCAAGGGCCGTCCGCCCCAACTCTGCGAAGGCTGCCCCCACCGCTATGTCTTCACATTGCTGGGCGAGTTGGACTGCATCGTCACCGGGGATATCGGCTGCTACACCCTCGGCGTCCTGCCTCCCTTCAACGCGATGGACACCTGCGTCTGCATGGGCGCCAGCATCGGCGTGGGCCGCGGAATGCGCGACGTCCTCCCGGAAGAACAAGCCCGGCGGGTCGTCAGCGTCATCGGCGACAGCACCTTCATCCATAGCGGTATTACCGGTGTAGTGGACATGGTCTACAATCCCCCCAAAACCGGCCACGTCCTTATGATCTTGGATAACGGCACCACCGCCATGACCGGCTTGCAAGAGCACCCTGGCACCGGCCGCTCCCTGGACCACCACAGCACCAACCAGGTGGTTCTTGAAGACGTCTGCCGCGCCATCGGCATCAAAAACGTCGATGTCATCAATCCCATGAAGACGGACGAGATGAAAACCTTGGTACAGCAGCGGCTTGCGAGCAACGAACTCTCGGTCATCATCGCCCGCCGTCCCTGCATTCTGGCCGCTCCCAAGATCACCCAGTACGAACGCGCCGCAGCGCAAGAATGCGGCTGTTCCCACGAATGCGCCGAAACCCAGACATGACCAATCCCTCCCGGCGGCCGTAGGATCTGTCCTCGGCCTCTGGCAAAGAATGAGAAGGAACCAATATGGCCTCATCCAAAATCACCAACATCGTCCTCGCCGGTATCGGGGGCCAGGGCGTTTTAAAAGCCTCCGATATCCTGTCCGAAGCCATCTTTCAGGCAGGGTATGATATTAAAAAAAGTGAGATCCACGGCATGTCCCAGCGCGGTGGCTCGGTCACCAGCGATATCCGCTATGGGGATAAAGTATTCAGTCCCATGGTTCCCGTGGGCGAAGCGGACTTTCTGCTGATCCTCAACGAAACCCAGGTGGATAACAACAAGCACATGCTCAAGCCTGGTGGGGTGATGATCGCCCCCGACGCCATCGACATGAATCTGCTCAAGAACAAGCGCAGTTTCAATGTCGCCTTGTTGGGGCTGTTAAGCACTTACTTGGATATTGACGAAGCCATTTGGCAGCAAGCCATCACTACTTGTCTGCCAGAAAAAGTGGTCGATGTCAACCGAGAGGCCTTCGCTCTTGGCCGCCAAACCGCTGCCAATCCAGGCCGCTAGCCAGAACCAATCCAGATAAATCCATCCGACTCAGGAGGGGGAAGCGGGAATGAATCGCTTCCCTCTTTTTCTTATAACCCAAAGCCCCCCTACAAAATTCGTCCACACTATATCCACAGGCACTTTCTCCAAGATCAGTGCGGAATGCTCCATCTTTATTATCCGTAAAACATTCGAATCAATAATTCTCCCCAATCAAAATTCCCTCTGAAAGCACAAGATGTTGTAATAAAAACAAGGACAGAATCAAAATATAGATTTCTCTGTGCGACGAAGTACTTCTGTTTGTCGCGCACTTCATAAATTGGAGTGGGCGCGTTGAAAGAAGTCCTGCAAAATACTTTGTGGAAAGCCCGTTTTTGCTTGGAATGCTTCATTCCTGCAATCCACGGTTATCCTCGGGCAATCACAGTTTATTCTTGAATTGTACACAAGTTATCCACAAGCAAAAACCTGTGCAAGGAATGAATTCAAGTATCTGAATTATCTGAATTTATGTAGGTGATAATTAGGGGGTACTAAACAGCTATACCCCGCTTGAAAATGGGGAATCCGGCTGAGAACGTTGTGAATAACTCGGGAAGGATAGGCGAAGCCCAGCCTGATTGGATGGAACAGGCCTGTGTAGCATGACCGCCGTATGTTCACCGACCGGGCGGCGATTGACGGATAGAGGCCAGTTGATCCGCCAGCACACCGAAGAAGAAGACGATGACCCCACTGAGCATGCAAAGTGTCGCGCCATCGGGGATATTGAACTCGCGCAGTAAGTTGAGAAACGCATACACCAAGCCCAGACCAAACAGCAGCAGGCTCATGGGCAAGAACACTTTTAGTGGATTGAACAGCACCGCGATCCGGATAATCAGCATCGCCGAGCGTCCGCCATCGCGGATCAGCGAAACGTTGCTCTTCCGCCCCAGCCGAGGCGACGTTTGGATCGGCACCCAGCCGATCCGGAACGCGTCCTTGATCATCGCCAGGGTGATCGTGGTGGAAAACGAAAACCCATTGGGCAGGATCGGAAAATAACCCAGGGCGATTTCTTTTTTGAACACCCGCAGTCCAGAATTGACATCCCTGGGTTTCTCACCCACAAGATACAGGGCGAACCATTGCAACACTTGCTTTCCTGGCATCCGTGTCTTGTATTGAAAGGAGGCAGGATCACGTGCTCCGATGACCATCGCGTATCCCTCTTCCAAACGCTCCAGCAAGCCGGGCAACGCATGTGGATCGTGCTGGCCGTCGCCATCCAGGGTGACGATCCAATCATGGCGAGCGTGGCGGATCCCTGCCTTCAGGGAGGCGCCATAGCCCCGCCGCACCGGCGAAGAAAGCACCGCCGCCCCTGCTTGCCGCGCCTCTTTAGCGGTCGTGTCTGTCGAGCCGTCATCGATGACCAGGATTTCAACCTCGCGCCCAGTCATCGCGGCCCGTACCGCTTCCACCACTGTGCCAATGCAGGCTTCTTCATTATGGGCGGGGATCAAAATGGATATTGGATCAGCCATCATGTTTCTCCTGAAGACAGGCTTACTTAACTACAAAATACAGAAATTAATTCAACGATGTGAAATCTTTTCCCAGAGCAAGGTGATTAAAAATT
>JAVFAP010000281.1:0-5877 GCA_034002445.1 bacterium
AGCGCGGCGGGGCGGCTGTACAATAAGCCCGAACTGGTGGCACAAGCCGAGCGTCTGCGTGAGACGATCCGAAAGCAAGCCTTTGATGGCCAGTTCTTTCTTGATAATGCCCTGCGCAAGGATGGAAAATTGGAAGTAACCCAAAACCATACCGAGGTATGCCAATATTTCGCGTTTTACTTTGGTGTGGCGACTCCAGAAGCGTATCCCGAATTGTGGGCGAAACTGCAGAAGGATTTTGGGCCGCAGCGGCGGGAGACCAAGGCGTTCCCTGATGTGCCCTTCGCCAACTCGTTTATTGGCAATGTGTTGCGGATGGAAATTCTTTCCCGCTATGGCCATGCGCAGCAAATTCTGGATGAGTCTATCGCCTACCAGTTATATATGGTGGACCGCACGGGCACGCTGTGGGAGAATGTCGATCCTGGCGCCAGTTGCAACCATGGCTTCGCATCGCACACCGCCCATGTTCTGTACCGGGATGTGCTGGGAATTTACGCTGTCGATCCCCTCGCCAAGACGATCACTCTGCGCTTTGCAGACGTAAACCTAGATTGGTGTGAAGGGATTCTGCCCTTGGCGGATGGCGAGATTTCACTGCGCTGGTGGAGAGAGGACGAAGAAATCCAGTATCAGATTGATTACCCCGCCGGGTACACACTCCAGGTTTTGTCTTTAGGGAAAAGCCAAGTCTCGGCTGTGCATTGAGTGCCGAACGGATTGAAAAGAAAAACCCCGGAGGCAACCCTCTGGGGTTTTTCATGTGTAGTGGATTCGTTCAGTCCATCACGGACCAATCCATGATGTGGGTGCTGGCGGTGGGGCCGAGGATCAGGCCGGTGAGCTGGGCGCTGCTGTCCCAGTTGCCTGCCACATTCGTTGTATTGACTTGGTGCTGCCGGGTGGCTGGGGTGGCGTAGACGTCGGTGTCATTTTGCTGGGGGCTGATCCCGATTACATCCCCTTCTTTCAGGACTTTGATGACGTTGCCGATATCGTTGAAGAATTCCTTGAAACCTTCTTCAAGGCCAACAGGGTCGTTGAGGTCGTAGCCAAACTCGCTGGCGCTGTAGAGTTCTTCATGCAGCACCAGTTTGATTTCCCAGGTAAATTCCACCGGGGATTCTGCCCAGGCGGTTGCGGCTGGATCGGTGGTTCGGATCATGGCGGCGGATTCGATGAAATCGTCGCTGAGATTGAAGGGGTATTGCGGCACCTGGATGCTGCCGTCGATCCCTTCGAACACGGGAACCTTGGTGAACGTGGTGCTGACGGGAATGCCAACCAGCCCGTTGGGGGCATCGGCGAGGGTGTTGGGAAGATCAAAGATGTATTGGGTGTGGAATTGAGAACTTTCGCCGTGGCTGGCTTGTCCGGTGTTTTGGGCGTTGATGATGAATTCCAGGCGTTCGTTGTGCCAGCCCGAGTTTCCTACCGTCGAACCTTGCCCTTCGACATTGACGAAGACATCATCCACGATGGTGATGGCGAAATAGACCGCGTTGGTTTCTTTATCCCAGGCGGCTTTCATGCTGAAATCCAGATCCCCCGGTGTTTTGGGAGCGGGATCGTCCCCGCTGCCATTGACCGTGGTCACGGGGATGTTGGCCCAGGCGGCGTCCGATAGATCGCCATCGATGACCGGAACCAGTGGGAGTTCGGGGGCGGTGATGGTGTTGACATTGACGCTCGTATCCTGCGCAAGCACGGGGCTTGTAACAAGAACGGCAAGGATGCATAAAAGAGTTAAATTTCTTGACATAAATGACCTCCTGAATGGCTTTAATTTTCTTAAGATGGAGCATCCTATTCGAAAACGGTGTTTAAGAATAGCGCATATTACTGGATGGTGTTCCTTTTTCAACTCGTAAATTTGCCCGCGAATCACTGCGGCTGCCAACTGGATCGAAGGGTATGTAAGGTGAACTTTTGCAGGGTCACGGCGGGGCCATGGGAGAACAGGATGACTGGTTTATCCGCCGCCCGCTTTTCTGGAGTGAAGACGACCGAGAGGGGGATGTAGACCTGGCCCTGGTTGGCGAAGATTTCGATCGATTGGCGATCCACCAATAGGCGCAGATCGATAACGCCATCAAGGGGGGGAATCTTGACTTCGTGGGGGCAGGCCAAGGTTTGTTTCGCGGCATCGTAGACCAGGGTATGACCGAAGAGAGAGAGGCCGAACGAGCCATGGCTGGGGGTGAGGATGCGCAGTTGGAGATCCAACAAATCCCCCTGAGTTTCTGGGATGAAGGGACGCTCGGGGGTGAGGAAGAGTGGATCGCTGCTGGTGATGGTTTGCTGATAGAGCGATTCGATTTCTTCTACCGGCCAGGCGAAGAGGCGGACGCCCGCAGGGGTTGTGCGCAGAGTGAGTTCGACTGGGAAATTCATCATTTGGTTAAAGGGCATGGATCGATCCCCGGTGCGTCCCCAGGCGATTTGAATGCGGCGGCCATCGGCGGGGGGGATATCGCTGAAGGTTTGGGAGGCGTAGAAGCAGGGGCCTAGCGCGAAGGGGTGTTTGCCTGATTCTGCGGTGAAGGTTTTTCCATTGAACGAGCCAAGCGCATAAGCGCCATCGGCGGCATAGAGCACCCATTTGGTGTTGGAGGGATCGCCGTCCACAGGCAGTTCGAAGATTTCTGGGCATTCATAATACCCATCCACGCGGCTTTGGCGGGTCCATTGCTTCAGGTCGGGTGAGGTGTAGAACGCGATGCCCTGGCTTTTTTCGATTTCATCATAGACCGCCATCACCCAAATCTTGTCGGGCGCGTACCAGATCAGTTTGGGGTCGCGGCCCTGATGGGTGACAACGGGGTTGCCTTCGTATTCGGTGAAGGTGCGGCCCCGGTTGTTGCTATATGCGATACATTCCCCCCGGTCGGTGCTGGTGTAAGCCACGACGAGGACCTCCTCATCCCCGGTCTTGAATCCGCTGGTGTTGGCGGTATCAATCACCGCGCTGCCCGAGAAGCACCAATCGCCGTGCATTTGGGGGTAGAGGGCGATGGGTAACTCTGTCCAGTGGACCAAGTCCGGGCTGACGGCATGGCCCCAGTGCATATTGCCCCAGTTCCACCCGTACGGGTTATGCTGGTAGTAGAGGTGATACTCACCTTTGTAGTACACCAGGCCATTGGGGTCGTTGTTCCATCCCCGGCGGGAAGAAAAGTGGAATTGGGGCCGGGTGGCTTCTTGGTATAAATTTTCCGCAGCGGGTACCTGATCCGAGGCGGTGATCAAGGCGAGACCCTTGGCATTCTGGTTGACACGGATGGTGATATCCTGGTTGGCGAATGCCGTCAACTCGCTGAAGACCCAGAAATCCGGATTGGCATCGGCCAGTTCGATATCGAATTCACGGATGGTTTGGCCATCAATCTGGTAGACCATGCGCTGCATGGGCGCGCCGTTTTTCACGGGCAGGTGCAAGTAACGCTTTTCGATCGTAAGAGTTCGTTCGCCGCCGTCGGCCGCATGGAGGGGCATGCATCCCCAGCCTATTCCCCAAACCAGGATCAACCCAAGAAGCCAGTACCACTGTCGATTTCGCATATCCTTTTTCCTTTTTAATTTTCTTGAGGGTAAGCAACCGCCAGGCGAAGTGTTCCTTGCCTGGCGGTGAGTTTTCTGTAGAGGCATCGTACTGGAGACCGGCGTGATTTTCTAGGAATTGCCGTAGTGTATCCAGGGATCGATCGAGGTTTCACCAACACCCTGGGAACCAAGGGTTTGGCCTTTGTTCCCTGCCTGAATCAGGGGAGAGGATGGATTTAAACGAAAGTCGCCTTGTGCAGGATCCATGTAGACGGGGTTTTGGTAGAGCAGATTCTCCAGGGTAAGAAAATCGCCGATCACCGCCTCGCCGGTTACGAAGAAATTGCAATATGAAACGCGGATATCTCCCACTGCGGTCTCCAAGTCGAGGCCGGTCCCATCGGAGATGATGGAGTTTTCCAGGCTCATGGTCAGGAGTTGGGTTGGATTTGCATTGCATTGAATGGCCACGCCCTTGCCAGCTTGGTAGAAATCACATTGGTTGATCGTGACCTTACTTTCGCGTGAACCGCTGCACCCCAGGTAGAGGTTTAAGCCGCTGTTCTGATGGAAAAGGGTGTCGGAGATGGAGACGGTTCCCGTGTTGATTTGCAGGCCATCGCCAGCGTTGTTGTTAAACGTACATTGGAAGAAATTCGCGGCCGGGAATTCCGCCGACTCATCGTCTTCGCATTCATAATCGTCGACCAGGACACCGCGTGAGGTGCTGCGTTCTATTTGGCATCGCCGGAAACTGACCTCGTCATCCACCACGTTGCAGGCTACGTTATTATTGAAGAAATGGCATTCGTTGAAGGTGATCATGCCATCGTTGCTTTCGGCTCCCCGATAATTGTAATAAAACTCGCTGTTGGAAATGATGGCGGAAGGGGGGACGCCGGTTTGCAGCAGGTCGGACGAGCCAAAACCAAACTCACAGTGATGGATGGAACAGTTTTCGACGGTCAGGTTACTTGGCGGGGCCGCGCCGCCTTCCATCAGGCCGTATACATCGACTGATGCGATGGTGATCCCGACCATATCCCCGGCATCGTTGGGGGGAGTGGGGGTGTCCTCCGGGTGGGGGCCGATAACCTCACAATTGCGCAGGGTGACGTTGGAACTGCCGATCAAGACACAGAAGGTGTAGCGCAGTGCGTTCATCTCCGCGGAAGGCTGAATGAAGCGGATGCCTTCGATCCGCGCGCCATCACCATTGATCACTAAGCCTGCGCGGTCCTGGTCGCCCAGCGAATATCCTGCCGCGGCCAGACCGGCGAAGCGGTTGCTTTGATTGGCGGCAATGACCTCGACCACTTCCCCTTCCGCCGATTTGAGAACGATGTTGCTTTTGTTTTTGGAGGGATAGTTAAAATGGCCGATGGATAGATCTTCGGTGTAGGTTCCTCCCGACACTACGACGGTATCACCCGGATTGGCGGCGTCGAGCGCTGCTTGAATGGTGGTGTACTGCCCCCCATTGGGATTGACGAGCAGCGTGGCGGCCTGGGGGGCGGCAATCAAGGCTCCAAAACTGATCCCAATTGCGATCCAAAAAGCCCATTTCCAAATGTTTCTGTTCATGGTGGTCCCCATCCTTTCAAAGAAGAAATTGGTGTGCTGCATAGCATCCACTCACTATAGCAAAAGGCCCCATGAAAAAACAACCGGATTTATTGGAATTGCCATCATTTGTTTGCTCACTCTTTTGGAGGGTGTTGCATCAGGGCGTTGAGCATCCCCATGACGGTGTTGTATTCGCCTTCGGATAGTTCGAGGCGTTGAATGAGGTTGCGGATGGCTTCGGCTTGGTATTCTTTCCGCCCCGCTTTGAAAAAGGTAGTGGGTTCCAGCATGGTGATCAATTGATTGACGACCCGCTGCACATTTTCGTGGGACACGGGGCGTTCTGGGGCGGGAGGGGCTGGGGATTCGGCGAGAGCCTGGCTGATGGCATAGAGCACAATCGTCACCGCGTGGGAGAGATTGAGGCTCATGGTTTCCGCCTTCATGGGGATGGTGAGAATCTGCTTGCAGAGGCGCTTGTCGGGGGTGGAGAGGCCATAGTCTTCGGGGCCGAAGACTAGGGCGATGCGCTGGTATCCAAGGATGTGGCTGTGTTGCTGCAGCCAAGGGGCGAGATCGCTTTGGGGGCGTTCGAAATTGTGCTGGCGGCGGGAAAAGCCCAGGACGTGGTGAAAGGGGGCCAAGGCAACTTCCAAATGGCGATGGATTTGGCATTGGTGCAGAATATCCTGGGCGCCGCTGGCGGTTTTGAACGCGGACGATTCGGGCTGGAGGGAAAAGGCGGGATCGGCCAGCAGCAAGCGGCTG
>JAVFAP010000282.1:0-5873 GCA_034002445.1 bacterium
GATAATGAGTGTAGAGATGGTAGATCACATTGAAGCCCAGCAAAATCAGCACTAGGATCCACTGGGCATGGTATGGGACGGTAACCGGTAAATCCATGGTCACGCCCAACACCACGCAAACCCCAAGCACAGCGAAATACCGCAACAAGATCAACCGGGATACACGGACGATGATTTCTCCCCGGATGGGGGGCTGGTTGGATGGAGATTCTGGAAAGGAGGGGCTTTTGCGCATCGCGGTTCACCAGGCTCCGTGTTTCAAGAACACCCAACCATTATAATCCAAGGCTTGCATTCGTGAAACAAAAAAGAAATACCGCTCGACGGATTCTCGATTCAGGGACACTTGCTGAGAGCGGATTGCGATTCTTTCAGATAGGGGATGAATTCCAATATCAGATCCAGGGAGGATTGAAAAACCGTTTGGTACTTTTTCAGCCGGTTGAGGGTGGATTCATTGGTTTCTTGCTTGATGAACATGAACAGGCTGGGGAAGAGGGCTTGTTCCAGCGAGATTTGGATTTCGGGATTGCGGTACAGTTCCCAGAACAGATCTTCAATTTTTTTCCAGTTTGGGTTTTGGTTGACCGGCTCGGTGGATTGGCCATGGTATGCAATGAGTTCTTGGGTCAATGCCAAGCCTTTCCGGGCATTCTCCTTCGCGATTTCCAGGGAATCCAAGACATTCTGAAACGAATCGACTCGGCTTTGGTCTTGTGGATCTTGGTGATCGACCAGAAACTTTACAATTTTGGATGGTGGGGTGTGCAGGTCCAGAGAGGCCAGGATACTTTGGAATTTGGTTGGAATCGTCCCATCGATCAGCGCGCCATCCTCGGTCGCGTCAAAAACTGTTTGGGGGGAACGGTGGATTAACTCCGCGAATTTGCTGAGCATGACACTCAAGGGTTTGGACGTGGGGACCAAGTCGCCTCGTACACCCAACACCCACGTGAGTTTTTCTTTGGATGGATTGGGATGAAATACGGACTTCTCGATGGTCGCTTCGGTATCGTTTGCCGCGATTTTCTGGATCGTGCGGTTCAGGGCGGTCCCGTTCGCATGGGTTTTCCCTCCCTTTTTTGAATACGCGAAATCATGACCGATCAGGATGATCGGGTTGCACCCCAGCCAGGACGCGGCGGTAAACAGGGTATGCGCCACCGAAAGCCCTTGCTCGAAGCATCCAAAAGGGCCACCGATTTTCTCGATCCAGCGGTTGATGGCCGCTTTTTCAGAATTGACAAATATCATGGGCGCGGCCCAGGAGCGGGGGATCGAAGGGTAGACGTCCGATTCAAAAATCAGCACCACATCCGGATGGGATTCGATCCCTTTGAAATGAAGTTCGTTCAATTCCGAAGCATCCGTGGCGGCGACGAAATCCGGCATGATCCCATGCTGCTGCAAGACCGGGTAGGCGGTGTCCACCGAAAAGACCAGCAGATGATCGCGGTATGGTTTGAGTTCATCCAGGTTATGGGTGAGGGATGGCCCCGCCGCAGCTAGCACCGCGGGTTGATTTTTGAAATAATCCCGCAATGGGCCCAGGCCATGACTCGCACACATCGCCGGAAGATTGAGGATGGCGTTGCGCTGAATTAAACGGCCGAACTGGACCAAAAACTCAGACTCGGCGGCAGCTTGTTGGAGAAAGGGCCGCAAACACTCGACACAGCCGGTATAAAAATCGGCATAAATTTGATTGGATGCCCGATGATCGATAAACCGCAACCCGCTACCCATAATCTGCGGGAGTAGGGAATGAATTTCTGGAATGATATCCACCGCGCGGTCGGGAATCACAATGCGGGTACATGGATTCTGTAAGATGGGTGTCCAGTCGCGGCGGTGTAAAAGATGATAGAAAAAGTCCAGATTGCGTTCGATCAAGAGCAGGCCGGTAATCAATGGGGAGGATGAGGCACAAAGGGCTTCTAAGGTATACCCCAATCCAATCCCTAAAAACACGAATACCGATGGGGAGTTGATCGTCAGCGTCTGGATTTCCCGCTGCGCTTCCCGAAGCGGATCATGGCGGCTGTGCAGAAAAACCGGAGATTTTCCACAGTTGATCTCTAAGGTGGGGCATCCGGCGGGTGTTTCAACCCAGGCATAGCAGGATGTGGGAACCAACGAGTGTAAACGGGCCGCCAGATCGGGATGGGTTTTTTGCAGAATGGCAAAATTCTGCTGATAGAAGCCGGTTTGGAGATCAGAAAACGCCATGAAATTGAACTTGTACCCAGGATTTGATGTGAGACGCTCATTCTATCATAGCTTCAAGGAGAAGCAAAGGAAAATTTCGGGGAATCCCCACAAAGAATCTTGAGAATTTTTCCCGTTGAGGCTCTGTTGTCCTGGATACGGCGAAGTTTGGTCTTATCATTGCGCAAAAAGCGTTTTTTTCGTACAATACCGTTGCATGAAAAACTCGGAAAACGCAAGGGATGATTCGTACCGCATCTCTAGGAACCATCAAAACCGGAAGGAATGGGGCATGCTTGATGCAATGATCGGCAAACAATGGAAACTGGCACTAGGAATACTCCGGCTGACGGTTGGATTGATCTTTCTGATCCATGGTTTGCAAAAGACGATCGGTTTGGATGAAAGCGGGGGGATTCAACAGACCATTCAGGCATTCTCTCAACTCAACTTTTATTATCCGGCGTTGGTTGCGTGGATCGTCTCTCTGGTTGAACTTCTTGGCGGGGGATTGTTGTTGCTGGGCTTTTACACCCAAGCAGTGGCTCTACTCTTCGTGCTCATGACCAGCGTTTCATTCTTCCTGGTTCATCTCCCCAATGGATTCTTTGTTGCCAATAATGGGATCGAATTCCATTTATCTCTGATTTCGATAAACTTGTGCTTGCTTCTATCCGGTGGGGGCCTCTGGGCCATGGATAGCACCCGGGGCCATCGTTCCAAATGGGTGTTTACTGGCTCTGCATCTCGTATCAAGCCCAATCCTTGATTTCCTTCTGTTGAGAGCCATGAATTGACTTATTCCTCTCCCCTCCTTGCCGCTCCTCCATCACGTGAAATAGGCGAGTTCTCCTGTTTGAATTGGCAAACAAAATGGTCTTCGTTTTCAAACACAATCTCCCATTCAGGATGGTGCAAAACCTGTTCATAGAGGGCATTGGACTTGGCTTCCCCCAAAAAGTGGCGATGGATAATGACCGTGTCGCATTCCCGTTCGCGCAAGGCCGCATGGGCCTTGGGGGAGGGAAACCCGTGCATCAGGTCCATCAAGGTTCTGTACTCGAAGGGGAAATACCCACTGTACCCATTGAGAAGATTTTTCCAATGGAAAGTTGAATAATACTGGTACTGCACACTGTAAGTATGGTCGTGCATGGGAAGTTCCACGATTTGATGGATTGTGTCTTGGTTTTTGAGCCACTGATAGACTTGCAGCCGCTCTGGATTGGTCTCAATTTGGTGGAATGCCATGGGGGTAGCCGTCTCAAGCCAGAAGAAGGGGAGGAAAAGCACTAACAGGATATAGCGAATCCACCGCAATCGAGTATGGTTCCACAAGGAGTGAAACCCAAGCCCGGCCAATACCATGATTACCAAGTACGGAAATACGCCAAATCGCCCTGGGATTCGTAAAAAGGCGAGGAAGGGAAACGTCTCAAACAACTGGGCCAGGGGAACAAAACTGACAATTATAAAACTAAATACGGCGAGAACCACCCAAAACACTAGCAAAGGATGCCCATGGCGACAAAAAAGAACCCCAAAATGTCGAATGCGGGGATGACATAAGCAAAACAGGATCGTCCCTGTGAGCCAGGTAAAATGGAAAAGATGGGGAATATGGAGATCCATGAGCCCCAGTTTTTGGTAATAGGGTAAAAAGAATAACAGATTGCTGGCGATCGTTAATCCCGCCAACAAGAGCAAATCAAAGTAGAGATGCCATTCAAAGAGTGAACGTTTCACCTCTCGGGCTGGAACATAGTGTCTGTACAAACGGTAGATCCCCACTCCGGCAAGGCCCATCCCACTGAATCCGACGAAAAACCGCAATTCGGGGAAGGATTGAAAGACCACGGGCAACCACGGACTGTAGAAGGGAGATAAATCGGATGGCCAAACGAAATTGGCCAAGTTGGTGGACATGATGGTCAAAGTGTGGAGGGAAGGAAGCCCCAAAAACCTCTGCTCCACAATCGCTTTCTGATAAAACGAGTAGTGAAGGCCATAACAGCTTGCCAGAAACAGCACGAAGCCACATAACTGCAGAAAGACTGTTCTATCCCTGTATCGAGGCAGAAGAATCACGCAGAGCAACCCGGAACAAAGTATAATTCCAAACGCGAAATACGCGTTGGATGTCAGAAGAACCAAACAACACAAGACATACCAAATCCCATCCCCAACCCTGCCTCGGGTTAGAAAACGGTACAAGAAGAAGACACCGAACAACAGGATTCCAATCAGGATCAAGTGGGGCCGTGACCAGATCATCATGGAGTGAGTTCCGCAGAGAAAAAGGGTTCCGACGAGCAGTGAGATTTTTGTGTCCTTGCAGATTTCCTGCATCAGCGCATACACTGCGCAACCGTTCAGCCCCATCATCATCAGAAAAAAGAAATTGGAACAATAAATGGGAGAACACCCCAAGAGATAAAAAGGATACATCACCAAGGATGGGAGAAGCAGCGTTTCCGATAAAAGAAACGAATAGGGAAACGGGTAAAAAATATTTCCTTGAACATACTGGGCCATCCCTGTGGAGAAACTATGAAAATTCCAGCCAAATATCCAGCCAATCAGTAAGGGGTCCAAAAAATCCTTTGCGGTATATTCATCCATGTGAAGCCAGAGGGGATGGGTACGGATAATGCTGATGGCCAAAAAAAACAGAAACACGCCCGCCGGCTTTGCGATTCGAACTACATGGTGTGGCATTTGGTTGAGATTTGGTGTACGCATAAGAATCTTCTGATTGGATATGCAATCGAAATAAAGGGAACAGAAATCCTGGCAGAATAGTGCCAATTGGGGCAGTTGTCCAGGACAAGCCTCCGCTTTCAGGCATGGATCTTATCCTGCTTCTCTGGTCCTATTCCATTGATTTCGCTTGTTTTAGGTGTGATTTTTTTGGATCTGACTGGAGGAGGGTCGGGCGGCGGTCAGCCCAACAGGTGGAGAAGTTCTTCTAGTTCTTTCTTGATATCCGCAAGAGTGGTTTTGCTGTTGGCCGAGGAATTTGAACGATTCAACGGATCTGCTTTGATTTCTGGTTGGTCAGTCTCTTCCACCTGATGCTCTTGTTTCAAGGCTTGCAGTCCTATCCGCAGCTTGCGTTCCGCCCCATCCAGGGTATATCCTTCCTGGTATAGAAGGTGAACGATTTCATAGAGCAGTTCGATATCGCTGCGGGTGTACTTGCGCTGGTTCCCCCCCACGCGCTTGGGATTCAGTTTGGAAAACTTCGTCTCCCAATAGCGCAGCACATGCGGTTCCACGCCCGTGAATTCACTGGCTTCCGAGATCGAATAATAAATTCGGTTCGGAATTTTTTCGAGTGGAACAATTCTGGGTTTGGATCGAGCGTTCGTTGTCATAACGTATTGAATGATAGAATGATAAACGGTACAAGGTCAAGGACTTTTTTAGATTGGGCCTGGAATTTTTTGTTTCGCCGTGGCTGGCTGGTTTTCTGAGCCCCTGCATCTTGCCTGTCTATCCCACCGGCGCAACCGCCTGGATGGACCCAAACGGGGATCGGGATGGCGGACTGGTGGCCTTGAATTTCCATTCGATTGCTTCACGCTGCGCAAGAGGTCTTGTGATCAGCGAAAACAAAATCCTCAGAAAAACCAGAATTTCCATTCTTTTACTTCTGATTTCTT
>JAVFAP010000283.1:0-5861 GCA_034002445.1 bacterium
GAGATGGTCCAACCGGTTCAAGAGAAGGCGGAATATAAGATGAAACGATTGAGTCTGGAGGCAGGATTCACACTGACGGAGTTGCTGGTGGTGGTGGCGATCATATCCATTCTGGCGTCGATCGCGCTCCCCAATTTTCGGCAAGCCCATACAAAAGCGATGATCACCCGTGCCCAAGTGGATATGCGCACGATCGAACTGGCTCTGGAAGCCTATCACCTTGATTCCAACGCCTACCCGCCCTGGACGCAAAACCGGGTAGAGGGGGTGGATGACCGCCATCCCAATCAGATTCGCTTCTACCGGTTGACGACCCCGGTCAGTTATCTCTCCTCCATTCCGGTTGATCCCTTTTCCACCCGAACCAATGCGGAAGATTGGGAGCGCTGGGGATTTGGCTATGATTATGTCGACGCCTTTGACCGCAAGAATGGCATCATCGATCCGGACGCCTGGGGCCATGTATGGCGTATCAATAGTTGGGGGCCTGATCGCACCAATGGATATGCGGGCCGTTACGTGGGCTGTGTTCGTGGGGTACCGGTCTTTATCTATAACTCAAGTAATGGGGTGATCAGCAATGGCGATATCTTGCGTGTCGGTGCACGAGGCGGCCCGTTTGCCTCGTTGTATTGCCCAATTCAGCATCGAGACTAATCCACCGCATCGAAGAGGCTCCCTATGATGAATCTGGCAGAACGATGGCTGCAAATGTGGGTTGCCCCACTGATCCTTGGATTGAGTTTGTTGTTCATTCTGACGGCGAGTTGCGGCCGCAATTATCTGACCGCGAGTGAGCGGGCCCGTCTGAACGTCACGCTTACCCGCGCCCAAGAGGCGCAAGCCACCTTTGAACAAACTCTGCAACAAGCCCAACTGGCACTCAAGATCATTCAAGATGCCTACCCGCTGATCCAAGCCAGTTTGGAGAAATCGTCCACCCCGGCCCCCGATTGGGATAAAAAAGTGCGGGTGTGGCAGCAACAGGTACTTTTGACCAGTTCCTTGGGCAAGGAACCACAATTGACACCATTCTATCAAGCCTTGGCGGAGACGCTGGGTGAAACCATTGCCTTGCTGGAAGCCATGCAAATCTACGATACAGGCCGTTGAAATTGAGGACTATTTCTTGAAAGGATGATGAGAATGGCGTTTGCAAAACCCCTTTTTTTCTGTGGGACCGCGTTGATACTGTGTTGGATAACGGGATTGGTTATGGGAGCGGAAGACCGCGAGCGGATTGTCTTCCCCCCGCCCTGGACGTCTCCCTACACCATCGATCCCGCCGATCCCCACCATTTTATCAATGCCGAAGGCGAATATCTCTTTCTCGTCAACAAGACGGCGTGGGCCTATTTTGGCTGCAAGAACCCTCAGGGCGTGCTGGACCGGGCCAAGGCGCAAGGCGTCAATGTCCTGCGTGTCGCGCTGGAAGGCACGCCTTACGAAGACGTGCTGGGCATCGAACTCTGGCCCTGGGGCGGCACCCGCGAGGTACCGGATTGGACCACGTGGAACGAGACCTATTGGGACGAAGTAGAGAAACGTATCCGCCTGGCGGGGGAGCAGGGCATTGGTTTTGATCTGGTTCTCTACTTCCGGTATCACCCAGTAGAGAGTGAGATTCCCCAGCAACAAGCGTATTGGAATCAGGTTTTGCACCGCCTCGCGAAATATCCCAACATTTTCACCTGGGAAATCACCAACGAATATACCCGCAACGAAGCCTTCCAGGATGCGGTGGGCATGTATTTCAACCAGCATGACCCCTGGCGGCGGCCGGTCTGTTCGTCTGATGGGACCACCGATGATGCCCTCTGGCCCGCGAAGCCGTGGATGAACCTGGCCATCAATCACACCTGCACCGGCTCGCTGGATTTGCAAGACTGGTACCTCGGCATTGCCCGCAACACCCGCTCCTATGGCAAGCCCGCCTTCAATAACGAAAGCGGGCGCGAAAAGCGCCATCGCAACGACGATGGCGTCCACCGCCGCAAGCAGGGCTGGCTGTGGTGCGCGGCGGGCGGCTACTGGACCTGGCATTCCTGGGATGGCTGCGAAGGGATTGATGAAACTGACTACAAAGCCCCTGGAGAAGAATTTCTGCGGCCCATGGCCTCGTATTTTCGCTCCATCCCCTTCTGGCGCCTGTCGCCCAAGTACACCGCGGTGCGGATCGAGGGAGAAACTCTGGTCGCGGCCACGCTGGCCGATGCCGGCCGGCACTGGGTGATCACCTACTGCTGTACGAAAGAAACTGGCGCGCGGCGCGAAACCGCCCTGGCCCATATCCGCCTCCCCGATGGGGATTACACGGTGTCTTTCTTCCAGCCCCGCGATGGCGCTCTACTTTCCCAAACCACCGTGCGCTCGAGCGGCTCCCATCAAATCCATTCCCTGACCATTCCACCCTTCACCGATGATTGTTTGATCCAAATTAAACTCCAAACCGCGGCCGAACGCACCCAAATGCCAGGCACACAGTAAACCACGCTGGAGCGCCGGGAAACCCCGTCCAATCGTACTTCAATCATAGAAAAAAAGCCCGGCGGATTCACTCTCCGCCGGGCTTTTTGTTCGTATCTGGGAATTGGTTACCACTCGTCGGTGCGGAACGACGAGGCTGGCAACCCCGCTTTGTTGAACAGGCTGGCCGTGGCGAAATTGCTCCACGCATACTGCACCGCGACCGGTTTGGGAACCTGAGGCGAGGAAACCACCAAGGTTTCGCCATCGATCTTCACTTCGGCAGGGTGAAAAACCTTGTCTTCCCCGGCAATTTTGAAATCGTCCGCTTGCACATTGTCCAGCTGCAAGCCCGGAGCGGCATAGTCGAAGTTCAGGCGGATCTGTCCATCTTCGATCGTCTGGCTTTTGTAGATGGGGCCAGAATAAACGACATCCTTCCCATAATCCTTGGCCAGCGCCCAGAGCGCCATCCGTTCCCCGGCTTCTTTTTTATACGGGGGATGGATGTTGTCCATGGTGGTTTTGTCCAGCAACACCGCCATCCCGATGTTCTTCACGGTTGCCAGGCATTCGCGCTGCACTTCCCGCAATTCGACACCAATCGTATTATCAACACCGTAGTTGAACGGCGCGATCTGATCAAAATAGAAGGGGAAATCCCCCTGCTGGAAGACATCCCGCCAGTTCTGGATCATGTTGGGGAACACGGTGCGGTATTGTTTGGCGCGAGACGCGTTGCTTTCGCCCTGATACCAGATCGCGCCGCGCAGGGCGAAGGGCACCAAGGGCTGGATCATCCCATTGTACAGGACCGTTGGGGCTTGGGGATTGGTGGGATTCTCGGCCTGGCGGATCCGTTCCACCTCTGCTTTGAAATCCTCCAGGCGGCTCAGTGACTCGCCGCTGGTCCACGCTTCCGCTGGAGTCCCCCCCCAGCTGGAATGAATGAGGCCGACCGGGATGTTCAACTCCTGATACACCTTCCGCCCAAAGAAGAACGCGGTCGCGCTGAAGGGGGCGGCTTTTTCAGGGGTGCAGGCACTCCATTCGCCTTCGCAATCATACTCGGGCTGGGGTGCGATGCGCTTTTTCACCGTGAAGAGGCGCAGATTCGGGTAATTGGCGGCTTGGATCGCTTCGTCCGATCCTTCGATCGGCTGGTTGGGCCAGCCTTGCAGCGGCATCTCCATGTTGGATTGCCCCGAGCAGAGCCACACTTCGCCGATCAGCACATCCTCGAAGACCAGGCTGTTTTGCCCCATCACACGCAATAGATAGGGGCCGCCCTCGGTCATGGCGGGCAGGCGCACGATCCACTTGCCGTCCGTGTCGGCTTGCGTCGATTTGGCTGTCCCGGCCAGCGTGACGGTAATGGCTTCCCCCGGCGCGGCAGTGCCCCACACCGGGATTTCTTTCCCCCGTTGTAAAACCATGTGGCTGGAGAAAATCGCGGGGGTCTGGACTTCGCCATACGCCGTGACGGCAAGGCAAAGAGCCATCAGAAGAGGGGTGATTCGTTTCATTTTTTCTTTCCTTTCGTTGTAGTTCCTGTCGTTGCATAAATCCGTTTGGGCAGGATGGATTTTTGAAATCACTTCATGGATAGGACAAGGATCAGACGATTCCCAGCCCGGGCCCGTTCAAGCAGGCGGTTGCGATCTGGCCGTTTCGCACAGTGAAGATGCCAGGGAACCGATCCCTCCAGCCTTCGTTCGCGCTGGGGCAGTATTGACGGCCATTGCCTTCGATCGCCGCCACCGGCGGCACGTGCGCGGCCAATCCGGCGGAATGCAGGAACGAGGCGCCGGGGCAGGTGAGATCCTGCACACACAAGAACATCCGATGCTTTTGGGCAGCTGCCCCCATCAACAGGGCTTGCGACTGCCCCTTGCAGGCTTTCAGCGCCACGCCGGTGTAGCCCAACTCCCGCGCCAACATCAAACTTTCATAGTCGACCAGCGATTCATCAATCACCACCGGCTTGATCGCGGCCGCCTTGTGCATTTTGTTATCGGGATGCGCCTGCAAATCGCGCGCGGTGGGCTGCTCGATATACTGCACCCGGCTAAGGGCGTGGGGGGCCTGTTCCTGCACCTGGGCTAGGAACGCCAGCAGGTAGTCCACCGTTTGGCACTGTTCGTTGAAATCCAGCGAATAATGCCAATGCTTCAGGCCGCGCGCGGCCTGGGTCTCTTCGCATATCCGGTCGACAGCGGTCACGCGCTGGACATCCCACTCCAGGTTATTCCCATTCAGTTTGATCTTGAGATGGGTCAGGCCGTCTTGGTGAATCCATTCGGCCAGCGTTTCCGCCAGCCCATCCTGCTTACGCTGGGGGATATCCGCCGTGGTGAGGGGATCGACCGCGCCAATCAGGTGGTAGAGGGGCAGGCTCGGCTTGGGTTCAGGGGAGACGTACGCTTGCAGGAATTCCCCCTGAAAACGGGCGTCCAGGTAATGGGCCAGGTCGTGGGTCATGTAGTCTTTACTGTAGGTGTGGTACGAACTGACACCATGCAGCTTGCCATACGCGTCATGAAGGGCGGCATCAAAGGGGCTGGCGACGACCAGGGTGCAGAGTTTGGGAATCGCCTCCTGCAATCCTAGCGCCGCTTGCACGGCCGACGCGGCTTGCAGATAGGCGGGCTCCAGCGCGGTGAACAGGTCGATGGGGTGCCCTGTCTCGGGATAGTCTTGGGTGATTTGCGCGATAGCCCCAGCCAGGCGTTTCATCGCCTCCAAAGTTTCGTGATAGGTGTGCTTCTTGGAAGGGAACGACCAGACATTCCCAAGCGGCATGGAGCCAAACCCTTCGGCTTCTTTCCCCGCTGTGTCCTTCACCCGAACCCACACATTGAGCAGAGTCACTTGATCGGTAATGACTCCCCCGAATTTCAGAGGGCTGCGGTAGAGATGATCCTCAAATTGGGTTCGGACTTCGGTAATCGCGATTGTCTTCATAACCTTCTCCCCAAAAAGTGTCCGGTTATGTATAACACCGCTTCTTTCCCTTGCGCAAGCCCTGGCAGCCTCGGTTTGTGAGATTCTCCTCTTCCAACTCCGCCCCCTGTTCATAAAATCCCGACGGGGAGCGAAGCATCGAGTGCGGAAGGGCTGCACGCCGCCCTGGCGCACCGCTCTCCCCATGGAATGGTAATAATCTCATCCCACCCCCAAACCAGCGCTGAAAGCGTGTCTATGGATAGCGAAGCGGGGAATCCGCGCAGGGGATGGAACGCTGGAGCGATGCCGCACCCGCTCAGCAAAAATGATCCACAAAGGATGCTATCCGTAATAATCTCATCCCACCCCCAAACCAGCGCTGAAAGCGCGTCTATGGATAGCGAAGCGGGGAATCCGCGCAGCGGATGGAACGCTGGAGCGATGCCGCA
>JAVFAP010000284.1:0-5854 GCA_034002445.1 bacterium
GAGGTGGATGGTGATGCAGGCGCCACCTTCGGTGAGGTTGCTGGCGTGAATGGTGCCGTGATGAAATTCTTCCACGATGGATTTCACCCAGGCGAGGCCCAGGCCGCCCCCGCTGTGGCTGTCCTTGGTGGTGAATCCCGACTGGAAGATTTGGTTGATGTCCGGCGCTTGCAGCAAGACGCCTTGGGGCGAGCGGATGCCGGGGCCATTGTCGCTGACAGTCAGGGTGACCAGGCCGGATTCCCCCATCAGGCGGATACAAATCAGCCCTTCGCGGATCGGCGGGTCCTGACGTTGCATGGCCTGGGCGGCGTTTCCTAAGAGATTGAACAGGGCCATGCGCAGCAAGCGCGGTTCCGCCGTGATGGAAAGGGACGCGGCGGGCTCAAACTGGATCTGAATTTTTTTGGAAGTGGATTGCAGAAATAAACGGGAAATGTCGTGGATCAGTTCTGTCAGATCGATCTCTTCGTAGCGGGGGCTGCGCGCGTAGCCAAACGCGCGGTAGATGTTGACCATTTCCTGGAGAAAATGCAGGTTGCTTTTGAGCCCTTCCACCGCTTCCTTGAAGAATTTCCCCTTGGTTTCTTCCATGGAGACGAGCCCCAAATCCAGCGCGCGTTTGATGGTGTTGAGATCCCATTTGCCGGTCGCGATGATGTTGGTTAAGTCATGCCCCATGTTGGTAGCCAGGTTGATGCCAAAGCGGTTGCGCTCTTCGGTCAGGGCGCGGCTGCGGGTGAGGGCCCGGGCGAGGCCGTTTTCGGTTTGCTTGCTGATTTCCTGGGCAATCATCTGCTCTTCCCGCGGGGTCATGGGGTGGAGGGGAGTCCAGCGCAAGGCGCCATATTCCCGCCCGCCGACGCAGAGAAAAAGAAGGTGGGGATCGGTGGCGGAGAGAGTTCGGATCCCTTGCCCCGTAGAGGGGCCGTTGGGAGAGAGAAGGCGGTATTGGTTGTTGGCGCCGAGGGCACGGTAGGCCTGCAATTCAGCGAATGGATACATCTTTTGGATCGGTTCGACCACGTGGCGCAAGTACTCTTCCAAGATGGCGAGATCGTCGGGCTGATCGTGCAGGGCATCCACGATGTGGTCGATGCTCAAGCCCAGCAGCACTTCCCGCTGGTTGCGGGCGAGCTGGTTGAAGGCCTCCTCGATGGCGTGCTTGGGGTTGGGGATCATGGCGATGCTGTCCGCGCGGATCATGGTTTCAATCGCCGAGCCGACCCGCTGCAAGGGCATGAAGAGGGTACGGTAGAGCCACCAGTAGCCCAGCCAAGTCAGGGTCACAAACAGGATGGCGTAGAGCCAGTAGCGCCGCACCATGGCTTCGATTTCCGGCCAGCCCTGGGGGGTTGCATAGAACAGGGTGATTTTGGTGGAGTAATTGCGGACCGGAGCGTGGAAGGTGCGGGAAAAGAGGCAGTTTTTCGCGTTATTGAATAGGGCGAGTTTTTGTTGGTTGGTATATACCGCTTGAATGGTGTTGCTGTCGTCGGTCAGGATCAACTGATACCAAGGGTGCTCCCCCGCCAGGAATGTGGCGGCGTTGGCATCGAGATACTGCTTGGCTTTCTCCATATAGTTATCGGGCCGGTTCGTTTGCCGAATGTAGGCCAGTTCTTTGCGCAGGGGTTCGACAATGTTGGCCAGTTCGTTGAATTCCTCCATGGAATCATGGATCAGAGCGCGTTTTTGGCTGACAAACAGCGTATCCAGGGCCATCAGGAAGGAGATATCGATCAGGAGAACCGCCAGCACCGAGACCAGGCGGAGGATGGGCGCTTTGGGTTGGGATGACCAGCGTGTTTGTCGGTGCGGACTCATTCTCACATTCTTTCCATGGTGGGGTACCGCAGGGAATTCCTGCTGATGGATCGGCTTACCGCGAGGTCTTGCCAACGGAAGGCCGCAGGAGGTCGTGGTCAGCCTGGCAACAGTTCCTCGCCATAATCGAGTTCTTCTTCCTCATCCACCACAGCGCGGGGAAACAGGGTCTTCATGTTCCAACAGGTCCAGAAGAACATGCTTCCACCTCCGAGAAGGTAGAGGTGGTAGGTGAGGGCCCGCCAAACCAGGATCACCACCCCCACCAGAGCGTCGGGGATGATCAGCTTCAGCACGACTGCGGTGAGCACTTCCACTCCGCCACCACCGCCGGGCAGAACGATCACCAGGGACACGGTGAACAGAATGCCTTGCAACATGAACAGCAAGACCGGATCGTTGGCGATGGAGAAGGCGTACAGGATCAAGGGCAGGATGCTGTACCGGCAGGTCCATTGCAGTGAAGCCAGGATAAACGCCAGGAGCAGGGTTTTGCGCTGGAGATGAAACAGGTGCGCGATCCCTTCGCGGACCCGGCGGGACTCGATCTTGAGTTTCCGGCGGAGGTGCTTAAGCCGTGTCTGCATGCGGTGGCGACGGCAGAGGGGCTGGCGGAGCAGAAGCGCCGAAAGGCCATGAAAAAGGCGGGCACGGTAGGCCAGCCAGATCAAGGCCAACAAACCAAGCCCCCCCAGCGAAAGGGAAACCATGTGGGTGGTTCCCATCTGACTGAATAAGGCAAGAACCTTGGGATTATTTAAAATAGAGGCGAGGGCGAAGGGGAAAAGCAGGGCAAAAAAACAGGAATCCAAGGCGACATCGGTCGCCAGCATGGAGGTGCCATGGGCGAGGGGGATTCCCGCGCGTCGAAGCAGACCCAGGCGGATGGCGGCTCCGCCCATGCCCGCTGGGGTGGCGGCAATGCCAAACTCGGACGAAAGAGAGATCGAGAGGCTTTGCAAATAAGACAATTTGTATCCAAGCGAGCGGGAGAGAAAGTACACACGGGCGCCATTGCACACCCAGGCGGTAAAGATCATGACGACCATGACAAGGCCCCATCGCCATTGGAAATTTTGCAGATGATACCCGGTTTCGACAGAATGGGTGTAGAAAAAGACCGCGATCGAGGCGAGCACACCAAGAACAGCGCCTTGAATGGCATAACGGAACAAGATGCTTTGGGTTAACGAGTTGGATTTTCTCATAGGGCGCTGGCGAGGTGGTCCTGTACGACATCCCGGTATGTCTGGGGTGTGCGGGATTGGGTCAATTGCTGCATCATGGATAAAATCGTCGCTTCAATATGGGGATATTTCAAGTCCACGGGGTGAATTGCGAGCCGGAGAAGCGGGGTTTTTTCGTTGGCCCGGCGCCAGAACGCCACCCAAAGCAGGGAGATGCAGCGGCGCAGGGCGCTACGGCTGCTGAAGACCAGGGTGGGGGCATAGAGCCGTTCTTGGGTGGGCAGGACCTCAATGTGCTGCAAGGCGGTTGAATAGAGCAGATTGTTTTCCTGGAGGGCTCTGTATCCTGCGGGGCTCAAGAGCCAGGCGGGCGGAGTGAAGCCGTGGACAGGGATGTGGGCGCGGGTAAAGAGGGCGAGGTCCTCGGGGATCCATGCGGTCGCGGTGGCGTGGGAAATCTGGTAATATTCGCCTTCTTGGTTGGTGTAAAGGCGGCCCATGGCCTGGCGGTACAGCCCCCCTTCGATTTTCTCGGCCCGGTGGCTGTGTCCGTGCAGGCAGATCTCGTAGCCCTGGCTGTGCAGATCGCGCAGCCAGGCGAGGAAATCGGGGTGTGCTTCGATGGATTCGTCCCCATGCCAATACGGGACAACCAGCAAGGTGGCCCGGGTGATCCCGATGTCTTTCATTTTTTGCAAAAAATCCGCATAGACGGCCTGGCTGAAGAGGGCCAGGTCATGCAGGGAGATGATGAGGGATTTGGGCTGGTTCTGGTTCATTCGTCTGTAAATTCTTTGAACAGGGTGGTGCAAAAGACTTTGGTTTCCTGGAGTTCTCTGTACTTGGTCATTTCTTTGCGGTCGTATTCGATAAATCCATAGCGCTCGAAAATCCGGGGTGGGCGGCGGTCCTCATAGGTTTGGATTTGTCCATAGAGTCGGGTGACGTTGCGGGCTTTGAGGATTTTGAAAAAATCAAAGGCCAGTCTGCGCCCGATGCCGCTGTTGCGGTATTCGGGCAAAATATTGAAATGGAGGTGTGCCGCCTGGGAGGGCGCCTTGGGGGTTTCACTCGCGCCCTTGGTGCAGCACCACCATAGAAAATTCCGGCTGGCGCGGTTGTAGCGGCCCGTGGCCAGGCGCCAGAGGACTTTGGGAGTTACAAGAAAAAGGAGAACGAATTTTTCCATCCAGTTATGGTAGCGGTAACGGGTGCAACCCAGCAGGTAGCCGACAATCCGGCCTTGGTCTTCGGCGACCAGGCAGGATTCAGGTTCATAATCGGTATAGTACCGTGTGAAAAAATCGGCGAAGACATCCCGGTCCGTGAAGACGGGATCGATTGGCGAGCCAGTGTAGCCGGTGTCGCAGCAGATTTGGCGCACCGCCGCGCGGTCAGCGGGTGAGTAGGGTCTCACGATCCAGGTTGGATTGGACGGATTCGGTTTGGATGCGTCGGAATGGTTCAATGGAGTTTTCCTCGATAATGGATTGATACAGAGTGAACAGGTTCACAAAAAGCCGCTCGGTGGTGAAGCGGGCCAGGATCCGTTCCCGGCGAAGGGCGGCAGCGTTGGGCTGATCGGCGTTTTGGGCGAGGCGGACACACGCTGCCAGTTCCTCGGGGTTGGGGGAGGCAGCCAGGATGGAGGGCGATTCGCCCTCCACGGTGTCATCCAATCCCCCACTGCGAATGGCCAAAACCCGGGTGCCGCAAGCTTGCGCTTCCAGGGAGGTGATCCCGAAGGTTTCGTACTGGCCGGCGTGGACAAACAAATCCGCCGCGGTGTAGCAGGCGGTGAGATGGTCGGTGGATTCGGTGTAACGGTACCAGGTGATATCGTGGCGCTGGGCCGCGGCGGGCTCGACTAGGTGGCGCAGTTCCCCATCGCCCACCAGAAGGAGGTGGTAGCGGTAGGATGGGGTCTGGGCGAGGCAATCCATCATTCCCAAGAGGGAACGGATGTTTTTTTCGCGGGCGAGGCGGCCGACAAAGATCAGTAGCGTATCTTGAGATGAAAGCCCGAGCTGATTGCGGATGCTGGCCGCTCCCAGCGGATTGGGTTTGAACTGGGATGGATCGGTGCCCAGGGGGATACGGACCACGTTGTGGATGCCGCAGCCGGTGAGGACTTGCTCCATCCGCTGGCCGGCGACGACGGTGGCGGTCATGCGGTTGTACAGGCCTACAATATAGCGGTTCACCAGCCGGGACAGGTTGGACTCGATAGCACGGCCACAGAATCGCTGGATGGTGCGTCCCAGGGCGCGGGGAAAATCGGAATGATAGAAGGCGATGATGGGGATCTGAAAGCGGGTTGCGGCTTCCAGGCCGATCCAGGCGGACCGGTAGGGGTCGCCGACCTCGATCAGATCGGGTTTTTCCTGTCCCAGAATGCTGAGGATTTTCTGGCGATTGAGCAACATGCGGTAACTGAGGGAGCCGACCAGGGGCAGGGATTTGACATGATAAAACCGGGATCGGCCGATGGTTTCGACTTTGTCTTCGGCGGAAGGGACGATAACGAAGTGGTCCCACTCGGTCTGAGCGGCCACATGGTGGACTTTATCGCCGAGGTAGCGCTTCACACCACCTCCCAAAGGGCTGTAGAATTGAACGATATCACAGAATTTCATGAGGATCAGAAACACCCCTATCCGAATCGATGCGGATGAATTATGTAAAAAAAGTGGTTTTTCTTACAAACACTCTCAGCATTTTTGGTTTTAGTTCCTATACTATAGAGCAAAAAAAGAAAATGCCAATTTGTACTCGATCTGACAAGCATAACAAAATTGGCTATACTTCTTAAGGAACCATTTTACGAAGCAGGTATTTTG
>JAVFAP010000285.1:0-5853 GCA_034002445.1 bacterium
TGGCGAGGGGAAACAATGGGATGACCTCGAATCGATGATGAAGTGAACAAAGCAAGAGATATGCCAACCCAATTGTATTGTATATCACATCTATATATATAAAATGGAAAAACGTATTCAACCGTTCGCTTCTTGGCCGGATGAATTTATCAATCTTAAGATTTTTTCTTTTTTGAGAATCGGCAAGAGTGGGAGAAATGGATTACTCCAGGTGGTCTGTAACTCGTTGAGTTACAAATCATGGAGAGAGAAGCCCCATCAAATCATGCGATTCGCGAATGAGGAAGCGGAATTTGAGCGGGAAAAGCGAATCGTGTTTGGATTTTGAATCTGGTATGAATATTGATAAGGTTAAAAACGGTGGTTTGACCCCGTCCATTGTATGGAGTAATTAAGACTCATCCTTATAATACGGTATTGAAAGATTCATTGAGAGCCAAAGGAGAAACACTGTGAGTAATACGGTGATGATAGTTGATGATGCCGCATTTATGAGAGCGACTTTGAAAGACGTGATCACCAAAGGGGGCTACCAGGTTGTCGCGGAAGCGGTGAATGGCAAGGATGCCTTGGAAAAGTATAAGGTACACAAACCAGACGTTGTCACCATGGATATCACGATGCCGGAAATGGACGGTTTGGAAGCGCTTCGACAACTGATGGGGATTAACCCCGGGGCCAAAGTGATCATGTGCAGCGCGATCGGTCAGCAGGCCAATGTCGTGGAAGCGATCAAAAATGGAGCCAAAGACTTCATCGTCAAACCATTTCAGCCAGATCGAGTACTGGAGGCTTTGAAAAAAGTCTTGGGATAAATTGAGATGGTAAAAATAAGGAAGGCGAAATGGTATGAAAGTCGAATATGTCAACCCATTCATCGAATCTGCATCGAAAGTCTTGGTGGAAATCGCCAACTTGAACTCGAAACGGGGATCCTTGAGTATGAAGGACCTGAACACCCCATTTCGGGATGTCTGTGCCATTTTGGGTGTGATTGGGGCGGTCCAGGGTCAGGTAATATATGGCTTTGATGAAAATACGGCCCGTTCGGTCGTATCCCGCATGATGATGGGGGCGGAAGTCAACGAATTTGATGAAATGGCGCGCAGCGCGCTCGGGGAACTGGGGAACATCATCACGGGGAAAGCTTCTGTGGCGTTGGAATCAGCCGGCTATCCGATTGAAATCTCGCCTCCCACCCTGGTCATGGCCCAGAATGTCCGCATTTCCTCGGTGAAAATTCCCATGATTGTTGTCCCTCTGGAGACAGAGGTGGGGACGATCGACATCTATGTTGGTTTGCAAGAATCCAGCTGATTGCATGACAGGTCGAGAGGATTATGGTATCATATCAGGATCGCCAGACCCAAACGGGCGCGTCTTCCCAGGGTGGCACGAGTGTCTTCACCACCTTCCGGATGTCCGATCAGGAGTTCAATCAAATCCGGGAGATGGTCTATTCCACAGTGGGAATCGATATTAAACCGCATAAAAAACCGCTGGTGATCAACCGGTTATCGAAGCGGTTGCGTCATCTGGGCTTGAAGGATTTTTCCGGGTATTTAAAGTATTTGGAACAAGGGGATCACTCCCGGCAGGAATTTACGGAACTGATCGATTGCATCACGACCAACAAAACCGATTTTTTCCGGGAAGCCAAGCATTTTGATTGCTTGCGGGATATCGTGGTACCCTATTTTCAGAAGATGGGACCTTCTCTCCATCTGAAGGTATGGTCCGCTGCCTGTTCTTCGGGAGAAGAACCCTACAGCCTCGCGATGAGTCTGCAAGAAATGCAGACTGCGGGGAAGCGCTTTTCGTTTGAAATTCTCGGATCGGACATCTCCGAGACCATCCTCCGGACCGCGGTGACAGGGATTTACGCGGAGGAAAAAATTCGCCCGATTCCGTTTGATATTCTGAGGAAATACTTTCTGCGCGGAGAGGGGCGTTACAAGGTCAAGCCAGAACTAGCCAAGCACATTTCCTTCAAAAAGTTGAATTTACAACATGAGTTTCACCATCAGATGAAGGGGTTCCACGTGATTTTTCTGCGCAATGTCATGATTTACTTTGACCGGCCCACGCAGCAATCCATCGTGGACAAATGCTGGCACGTTTTGCAACCCGGCGGATTTCTTTTCCTCGGGCTCAGCGAGACCTTGCATGGCACATCGGTTCCGTTTCAATATGCGGCGCCGTCTGTGTACCAGAAAGTCACGCACGCATAGCAGGCAAGTCTGTTGATGATCCATGAATGGGGTACTGGAATACCTGGCAGGACTTCCTGCTGGAGAGACGGAATCTAGAAGGCCAAAAGGGGGATGAACCCATGACGTTTGATACCCAGGATTACATTGAACTGTTTTATCAGGATGCGGATGAACATTTACAATTGATGACCGATGCCTTGCTGGATCTGGAAAAAAATCCTCAAGACCGGGAAGCGTTGGGGGCACTCTTCCGGTCCGCGCATACCATGAAATCGTCCTCGGCCATGGTTGGGTTTATACACATCAGTAAATTCACCCATAAAATGGAAGATTTGATTGGTTTCCTGCGGGATTCAAACGCGAAAATCGATACCGATACAGTCAACCTTCTTTTCCGTTCTTTCGATATCCTCAAGGATATGCTGAACCAACTGCAAGACGAGCATTCCGAAGCCCAGCGCAACCAAACCAAACACAAGGCCGAAGAATTGACGGAGGTTTATTCCACCATTCTTCAAGGGGGCACCGCTCCGGTGGTCACATTGCCGGTTCCTGTTAAGCCCCGGATTCGGATGAATGAAGACACCCGCAATCGTGTCGAGGAAGTCCGTCTGGCTGGCGAGCAAATTTTCGAAGTGACGGTGGTGTTCGCGGATGATGTACAAATGGCGGCGACACGGGCTTTTTTGATTCTCAACAACTTGAATCAAATCGCGCAAGTCCTTAAATCCGAACCCGATATGGATGATGGCGAGGCCGAGTTCGGGAAAGAATTCGCCATCTTGCTCGCTTCGCGGGAAGACAGCGAGCGGATAAAGAAAACGTGTATGGTCTCTGAAATCCAGGATGTATTCGTGCGGGAAGTCACGGATGTCGAACAATTCGAATGGGAAGAATCCCCGGCTCCGTTCGTGTCCAACGGGGCTGAGAGCGCCGGAGAAAGCCCGGTTGGATCATCTGAAGCAGAAAAAGAAGTGATCACCTCCTTCGATCGCCGGGAAGACCGGGTCAAGGTGCAGACTGTGCGGGTGAGTATCGATAAACTGGATCGGCTGCTGAACCTGGCTGCGGAAATGGTGATTCAGCGTGGGCGGGCCTATGAACTCTCGCAACGGCTGGTGGGCAAAGCGGGAAAAGGGGGGAACGAAGAGGAATTGATGGACGTGATCGTCCAGCAGGGCATGTTTTTAACACAACTGCAAGAGACGATCATGGAATCCCGCATGGTGCCCATCGGAACGGTGTTTCAGCGCTTCCGCCGGGTGGTACGGGACTTGGCCCAAACCCGGGGCAAATCCATCAATCTGATCATCGAAGGGGAAGAGACCGAACTCGATAAAAAGATCATCGATGAGATCGGCGATCCGCTTATGCACATGGTCCGCAATTCGGTCGATCATGGCATCGAAGATCCCCAAACCCGCCGAAGCAAGGGGAAAAAACCCGAAGGCCTTTTGCATCTCAACGCCACCCATCTTGGCAATAACATTGTGGTAACCATCCGGGATGACGGAAATGGCATCGATCCCGAAGTGTTGCGAAAAAAAGCAATCGAAAAAGGGCTTCTCACTCCTGAAGAAGCCAACGGATTGTCCCGCAAAGAATGTTTAAACTTGATTTTCCGCCCTGGATTTTCCACTGCCCAAGTTGTGACCGATATCTCCGGCCGAGGGGTCGGGATGGATGTCGTCCGGCGTTCGGTTGAAGTCTTGGGAGGCAGTGTCGATATCGAAACGGAGCAGGGTGTCGGGACAACCTTTTATTTGAAACTCCCCCTGACGTTGGCTATAATTCAAGCCCTGCTGGTCGAAGCCAATAGTGAACTCTACGCTCTGCCCATCTCGCATGTCTCCGAGACGATCCGCATTTCGAAAACGGATATTTTCTCTGTCAAAGGGCAAGGGCAGGTGATTCGTTTGCGCGAGGATGTGGTTCCCATCTTGAGTCTGAGAAAAACCATGGGAATGCCCAACTATGATCCAAGCGAAACCCGCCACTATATCGCGGTGATTCGTAACGGGGATCGCTATGCGGGGCTGATTGTTGACCGGATGGTGAACGAACAGGAAATTGTAATTAAGTCGTTGGGTGGCGATGTCTCCAAAGCGCCCTATATTTCTGGCGCTTCGATCTTGGGCGATGGGCGGGTGATCCTGATCCTTGACACCGTATCCTTGATCGATGCATTGTTGGGTTCAGCCAACTGACACCACCAAACCGGATGTGGTGTTCCGGGAGGAATAATGGAATCGAAAATTCGTGTCTTGGTTGTCGATGACTCGGCGTTGGTGCGGAAGATGCTGAGTGACATGCTGAATCAGCATCCGCAAATTGAAGTCGTGGGGACAGCGCAGGATGGCTCGTTTGTTTTACAAAAGATAAAACTCCTCAATCCGGATGTGGTGACCTTGGATGTGGAAATGCGGCAAACGGGGGGATTGGAAATCCTTCCCGAAATTGTCCAGCAGTTTGGTCTCCCCGTGATTATGGTCAGTGCGCATACCGAGCGAGGGGCCAACGCCACCATGAAAGCGTTGGAACTAGGCGCGGTGGATTTTGTCAACAAGCCCCACGCGCTGGGAGGCGGGAATATCCAGGAAGTGGGCGATTTATTGGCCCGCAAAATCCTCGCGGTCGCTCAAAGCAAACGGTGGATCCGCAGCCGCATCCAGTCTGTTCCAGCCAAGCCGACACCGCCTCCTGTCCGGTTCAACCGCCCGGTTCCGCCT
Source organism: bacterium (assembly GCA_034002445.1). GTDB lineage: Bacteria > Hinthialibacterota > Hinthialibacteria > Hinthialibacterales > Hinthialibacteraceae > JAVFAP01. Next base: position 4,943 of record JAVFAP010000285.1, read on the forward strand.
TCCCATTCGCGTATCACCATGATCGCGATTGGGGCTTCGACGGGGGGGACCGAAGCGATTAAGGATGTCTTGGTTAATTTACCGGATACCCTGCCAGGGATTGTGATTGTGCAGCACATGCCGGCAGGGTTTACAAAAGCGTTTTCGAACCGTTTGGATGGCCTGTGTAAAATTCGGGTGAAGGAAGCGGAAGACGGCGATCCTGTTCAGACGGGAACCGCCCTCATCGCCCCTGGGAGCCACCATATGGAAATCGTCGGTATGCAAGGCAGTTACCGGGTTCGGCTTTCCGAAACGCCGCCTGTCAATCGGCACCGGCCCTCGGTGGATGTGTTGTTTCATTCCGTTGCCCAGCGGGTGGGGAACCGGGCCCTGGGTGTGATTTTGACCGGGATGGGCGGCGATGGCTCGCTGGGTTTATTGGCAATGCGAGAGCAGGGTAGTACGACCGTCGCCCAAGACGAAGAAAGCTGCGTGGTTTTCGGAATGCCCAAGGAGGCGATCAAAGTCGGGGGCGCGACCTATGTCATGGCATTAAACCAGATCGCGCCATTTTTAGTTGATTCCGTGCAGCGCTGAAGGATGATGGAAAACAAGTGGACACCCCGGAGGCGGCTGCGCCGCTCCGGGGTGTTTTTATTCTTCTTCGGTTTCGGGGGCTTCTTTTTCTTTTTGGGTTCGAAAGGAAGCGGGAGAAAAGTTACAGCGTGACATGATCCGGTACAACGCTTCCCGTGTTAATTTGGCTTTGGAGGCGGCAATCCGTACATTCCCGCAGGATTCCTTCAGCAAGTGTTCAATGTAACTGCGTTCGGCTTGCAGAATAGCGGTTTCTCTGAATGTTTTGAAATCGGTATCCAAATCGATGGGAATCTTTGGGCTGGAGGGCTCTGGCGAGGTGGGTTGATCGA
>JAVFAP010000286.1:0-5834 GCA_034002445.1 bacterium
CTATGCCTCCCATAAAGAATTGCTCAACCTGGTCTGCGAACGCGAAACCCTGCATTACCGCAATTTGATTGCGGAACGGTACGCCGAACTGGTCTACAACGGGCAGTGGTTCACTACCTTGCGCCGCTCCATGGACGCCTTCATCCAGGAATCCGAGCAGTACGTCACTGGAACCGTGCGGATGAAATTATACAAAGGCAATTGCATCTGCGCTGGGCGGAAATCCCCCCACTCGCTCTACAGCCTGGAATACGCCACCTTTGGCGAAGACGCGGTCTACAACCAACATGACGCGGAAGGCTTTATTCGTCTCTTTGGCTTGCCCAACAAAATCGAAAGCCTCATTCGTAAAAAAGGTCTGTAATTCTTGCCCCAGTGCAAACCACACCCACCCCGTGATGGCCTTCCTCACGGGGTTCTTTGCTGTCACCCTCGGAAAAAATCCAAAGCCCCCTTCGGTTGCTTGAAATTTCCCCACTTTTCAGTATCGTGAAATCAGTATACCTAAATGCCATCCTGCGCGAGACCATCCTGAATCGATTTCCGCAGGCAAAGAGAATGCAGATGCAAACACGGCCCAGCCCCAACCCTTCCATCCTGCTCTTCGCGTTTCTCTCCATCGCCGTCTTGGCGATCGCGGCCGCGGCTTGGCCCCCCTATTCCGCCGCGGTGATTCTGGGCGGCGCGCTAGGCCTGGTTTGCCTCGCAGCCCGGCCCGATCTCGCGTTTGCCCTTTTTTTCGCTGCAGAGTCACTGTTTTCGGAAGATATTCTCCTAATCACAGAAAAACTGGAAGTCACCATTTATCGAATCCCCCTGCCCTACATCGGACTGAATATCTTCGAGGTAATTCTTGTTGTGTTGGTGTTGTTTACCCTTTTGCACCGCAAGGGGAAACTCACCGCCACCCGGCTTGATTTCAGCATGGCGCTTTTCGGTTTCGCCTGCCTGCTTGGCTATGCCACCTGTATCGTCCTATATCATGAACCCACACGCATCTTCGAACCCCGCCGCCTTCTCCATTTTTTTGTCGCGTTTTTTTTAACTGTCAACCTCCTCCAAACCAAGGAATCCCTCCGCACCTTCCTGACCATCTATTTTGCAGCAATTGTTCTAAAGGCGATCGAGGGGGTGTTTCTTTACACGATGGGGGAAGGATTGCAGATCAAGTGGCAAATCCGGGCAATCTTCACCGGCTGGGAAGACTCCCTCAATTTTGTTACGTACCTGCTGCTTCTAACGGTCTTCATCTTGGACCGCCAACCCCTGCCAGGCAAACGCGGTTTTCTTCTGGCCCTGCCGGCTGTCTTTTTCAGTTTTCTCTTTTCTTACAAACGGGCCTATTATGTTGCCTTACTGGCAGGCCTGGCGGGGGTGTTCTGGCTGCAAGGGCCCAAGGCCCGGGGGCGGTTTGTCAGGCTGTGCCTGCTTGGATTGGTCCTGATTCTGGGGCTCGTCATCGCGGCGGGGCAATGGAACGCCATCAGCATGCGGGTCGATTCCATCCTCCACCCCACCAAGGAAAGCAGCGCTAACTACCGGCTGATCGAATGGACCAACGCGATGATCAGCATCAATAAAAACCCCCTGCTGGGAATTGGCTTGGGCGGAGTCATGCCGATGGAGGTCTACCTCTCCCGAACCAATATGCTGGGGGTTCACAATACCTTCTTATGGGTTACTGTCAAAATGGGGCTGTTGGGAATCTTCTCGTATTTCCTTCTCCATTTCGCGTTCTGGCGCATACTGACCCTCCACAGCCAATTCCTGCGCGATCCATTTTTACGAACCCTATCGCGCGGGCTCACCTGCGTCTTCCTCGCCTTTTGCGCGGCACAACTCTTCGCCCCCATGTTTGCCCAAATGCGGACAGCCACATGGTTCGGTATCGTACTCGGGATCGGAACCAGATTAACCGATTATGATAAGGATTCCAGCAGCACACGCAAAGAAGAGATTCCCATCATGGCAGACCAAAACGAAACCGCCAATCACGCCTTATCAAAATCACCAAACACAATACTGCCTTGATCCCAGATGCAAATAAAATTGCGCCCTTTCAAATCGTCCATATCTTCCGCGATCACACCCGCGGGCGTCATGCCCTCTTTGCGGTTTTTAACCCGGGGGAGATCCCCAGGCAAGATTTCTCGCCAAACCTCATATTCAGAATTGTGCTGAGATATCGCAAATGTCAAACCCTGCCCCACAAAATCACGAACGACACTCGCAATCTCCCGTTTGGGCAACCGTTTCGTCACTTGGACCCGTATCCGCTCGTCAAAAACCTCAACTACTTCACCAGCCATAACTCGTACCCCCACTTGTGCGTGGTTTAAAAAAAATCGTTATTCCCTAGATAACATTTTATTAAAATGGAATCTTAAGATCAAGAAAAAAATTAAGAAATTTTAAACTGGTAAATAATCAATGGACAATCCGTGACATGACATGCAACAAACAAATCAATCCATAGCAAACAATACAAATCACAACAAGGAAAACGCATTACAATGAAACAGAATTCCCGCAACACCCCTAACCATCGCAAACCAAGACATTACATCTTGGCGACTTGATCCAGCACTTCCTCTTCCACAAAAATCGGCGTGTTTGTTCGGACCGCCAACGCCAGCGCATCGCTGGGCCGGGAATCGACATCCACCACCCCCCCGGCTGACCGCAGATAGATCCGCGCATAAAAAGTGGAATTTTTCAGTTCCGTAATCACCACCCGTTCCATCGGGCTTTCTAAGGCTTGAATGATCCCCACCGCCAAATCGTGGGTCAGGGGCCGCTCCACCACAACATTATTCAAGGATAAATGAATGGCTTGCGCCTCATAAAATCCAATCAAAATCGGCATGAGGCGGGGGCCACCCTTCTCCTTGAGAATCACAATCTGATCCGTTCCCGTTTCATCCAGCCGCAGTTCATAAAATTCCATTTCAATTCTCATGGTACCCCATCTCCCGTTGCAGTTTAGGATTGGCGAAACAGCGGATCGCAACCCAGCTGCGGTTCTTCCTTGAGCACGCCCAGATCGAGCAAAATCTTCCCTAACTCCAGGGTCGGCAAACCGATAATATTATGAAACGAGCCTTCGATGGATTTCACCAGGGCTCCGCCCTTCCCTTGAATCGCATAAGCGCCCGCTTTGTCCATCGGTTCCCCGGTAGCGACATAGGTCTCGATATCCGCGAGCGACAGATCACGAAAACAGACCCGGGATCGGATAGCTTTTACAATTTCCACATGCTGGTTCCGAACCGTGACACACAGGCCCGTCCACACCTCATGCCACTTGCTCGCCAGGCGCGAGAGCATCAACGAGGCTTCTTTCACACTGCCTGGTTTCCCCATGATATGCCCCTCACACACCACAATGGTATCCGCGCCAATCACCACATGGGTTGGGTATGACTGCCCCACATGAACCGCTTTCTCCATGGCCATGCGCGAGACATAGGCACAAGGGCTGTCCCCCATCGGTGGCATTTCAACCAGACCGCTGGGGATAACCGTAAATTCCAGCCCCATCCGTTGCAACAAATCTTTCCGCCGTGGCGATTCGCTCGCCAGGATAATCCCATCATGCAAAGTGGTGTTCATCCAATATCCTTATCGCGCCTCACGCGGGGCCCGCCATATCCACCAGAATAAATCCCGCCCCATGCAAACTTTGCCTTGTATCTCAGAGAAGGGAGTACACAAAATTCAACCAAGGACATTCAGCATTTGTCCTGGAGCCAGATCGGCCACCGGGGAACGAGGCGCATTCGCAGAACCATATCCCGCCATGCGCTGATTCACACTCTCCGCGGGGGGAGAGGCGGGAATCCCGCCTGATAGCGGAGGCGTTCCCGGAGCACTGGTGGGATTGCTCCCCTGATTGAACTGAGAACTCGGTTCGGGCCGGGGTGCCCCACCCGCGGCCTGCATCGCCGCCAAACTGATGGACACGCGGTCCGTTCCGTTCGTTCCGGTCAATGCGACATTCCGCATCTCTTCATTCGAAGAGGAGCCCGTCGTGGCAGGGGGTGCCGGAGGCGGCGGAGTCGAGGGAGGAACCGAAGAGGGCCCCGCTATACCAGGCGGCGCATACAGCGGCGGGGTTGATGAAACAGGAGTCACCGAAAAAGCATACGGATCAGAAACCATGGCCAGAACCTCATCCTTTGCGACATGGGCTGTCTTTCCCGAGACGAATGGAACGAGAGGCTTCGATAAAGTAAAAAACTCCATCCGCTCTTCTATTCAAGCCTCTGCCTAATCGTACCTTCAAACTCAGTAAAAAGCAATAAAGAGGCCCCCACTGGGACTCTTAAACGGAGGAGGAATCTTGTTTTCGCGCCCGATTCACCAAGGCATGCGCCGCTCGGATGGGGATAGGTTGCCGATACCGGGGACACAGGGATAAGATGAGTTGGCTGGCTTGTTCAAAGTCAATCTTATGTCCGGGGCTGATAAACAGGGGCTTGATCCCATCCCGGGTGCGGAGCACCTCCCCCACCTTTTGGCCCTCATACCACAAATCCGAACGGGCTCCCTTGCTCCACCCTGGCTCCTCGTATTCCCCAATCAGACGGGATTTCGCACAGCCAATCGCCATTTTTCCTGTCGCGACCCCCACATGACAAGCCAGCCCCGCCCGGCGGGGGTGGGCCAACCCTTGCCCATCACAAATCAAAAGGTCAGGTTGGATACGCAATTTCTGTAAACAGGCTTGGATCAAGGGCCATTCCCGGAAGGCAAGATAGCCAGGAATATATGGAATCAGCAACGGGCCTTGGATGACCTCACAGTCCACCATTTGCAGGAACGGATACGAAAAAACCACGACCGCCGCATAACCTGCCGTGGAATAACGGGAAAATGAGACATCCACCCCCGCCAACATCCCGATCGGGTACGAAGGGTCAAAGCGCAAGTCAACTCGAGCGGCTATGCCTGCCTGCTCCCGGCGAAGCGCGTCTAAATCCACCGCCATCGTTCCCACTGCCTTGAGGAACTCAACGATGTGGATCTCGATTCTCGTTGGGATAGATCATGCGATGCTCGGTCTTTTTCATGCCGGGCGCCTCCTTTTCTGCTTCTTCCCCTCTCCCTCCAGCCGATTTCATCGATTTCAACAGGTGTTGTTGGGCCAGCCGCTCATGCGTCGCCCGCAGTTCCTTCCTCTGTCGATCCACATGGGCAATCTTCTTTTGCAAGGTCTCGATCGTCTTGATGCCTTTGATCAACAACGGTTGCAAGACCTCTGGATTGGGCGGAAGCGCGATCAGCCGCGTTTGATGAGGGATCTTCAGATCCAAATCTTTGAGCAACGAATGCACCAAATCTATCGTTTCATCATCCTGGGAAGAGAGGGCAAGAAGACTGAGTTTCTGGCCAACCATCATGGCGCTGTTGACCAAGACTTTTCGGTGTTCAACCAGGATCACATCCCAGCACTCGGTATTTTGCAGCCTGTATCGGTACGACTCTGCCACAAGGGCCTGCAAGGAAACAAACTCCGGTACTGTTTCATATTTCAACCGAATGATGGAAGGAAGTGTGAAGAACACCTCCAACACCGTGTCTCGTTCCCCGGTGTCCGCTTTGAGTTGGCGACAAAGGCCCGTGTAAATTTTTTCTTCCTGCCGGAGTTTATTGTCGACACGAGACAAGGCGTGGCGAGTCTCACCCGCCACCGTCAGTTCATCCTGGACAGTCTTCTCGATGAAACGGCTGACTGCTTCTTCGATCTCCTTTTCCTGGATCGACAGCTGGATATCCTCAAGACACTGCCTGGCAGAGAGGTGGACCACCTGATACAGGTCTTGCGCCTCTCC
>JAVFAP010000287.1:0-5830 GCA_034002445.1 bacterium
TTGGATCCAAGAACGAATCGACCATCCTACACTCCTCTATCCCTGATCCCCGACTCCGTTCGGTTCCAGCGCGATCCTCTTGCGTTGCCCGGGTTTTGGGCGCGTTCCCATTCCATCCGCGCCCTGACAAACAAGTCCTGTGTAAAAAGAACACAACCGTACTTAGCTATATAGTAACCCCTTTTTTTGAAAAAAAATAGAAAAAAATCGCATTAATCTTTCACGGAAAGAGGCCCAAGGGGGTTCATCCGTTACACCGAGAAGCGGAAATTGATGATATCCCCGTCCTTGACGATATATTCTTTCCCTTCCAGACGAAATTTTCCTTCTTTTTTCAGTGCTTCTTCTGAACCGGCTTTTTTCAATTCTTCAAACGACATAATCTCCGCTCGGATAAAGCCCCGCTCGATATCGCTATGGATTTTGCCCGCGGCTTTTTGCGCGTTCATCCCAATGGGGATCGTCCAGGCACGCACTTCGTCCTTGCCGCTGGTCAGAAACGAATGCAGTTTGAGAATCTGGTACGATTCCTGAATGACGGACGAGGCCGCCGGGCCTTCCAACCCGCAGGCGGAATAATAATCGCCCCATTCTTCCGGCGGGAAATCAAACAGGTCGTATTCCATCTGCGCGTTCATAATCACGACGGGGAAGGTCCACTTTTCGCATGTCTTCTCCAAGGCTTGCAGCCACGCGCTCTCCTGGGCATCGGTCGTGTCGGACAAATTCGCCACCACCATCATCTGCTTCCCACTTAACAAGCCGTAGGGGCGGATATATTTATCAATTTCGTCATGGGTGGGTTCGACAAAAATAATGGGTTTATCGTTTTCCAACGCCTCTTGAAAGCGGTGCAGCGACAGTTTTTCAATTTCGAATTCCTTGCGGTTTTGGGGCTGCTTGTTCCAACTCTCATCGATCCGGTGCAAGCGTTTTTCGATAATCGTCAAATCGGCAAGAATCAGTTCGGTGAGGATGGTATCGAGGTCGCGGGAGGGATCGACCGAACCTTCGGGATGGGGAACGGATTCCGACTTAAAGACCCGCACCACGATCAACAACGCTTCCATATCCCGCAAATTCCCCAGAAAGCGGGCGCTGAACCCTTTTTCACCCGCCCCGGCGGTCAACCCGGCGACATCGGAAAACTCGACCGTGGCGTGGGTGACTTTTTTAGGCTGGTAGAGTTGCGCCAAAAAATCGATCCGATGATCCGGCACTTTGGCAATCCCCCGGTTGGGGTCTTTATCCGTGGCGCCCCCCAGGGAGGTATCCGCATGGCCATGGGTGAGGGCGTTGAACACGGTGGTCTTTCCACAAGTCGGTAAACCGATGATTCCTATTTGCATGGGAGTGAATCCTTACTAACAGAGCATGATGTCGAGGCATTTAATCCTACCTCAAGCTCGACAAAATTAAACATCTCCGCCCCGGCCGATACGGGAAAACCGCGGTTTTCCCGTATCGATAGTCCAGTTCCAGGGGTTGCGCCTCAGGCCTTGGCTAAAAGTTCCGCGTTCTTGTGGACTTTTCGTACCGCGGTGGCGATATCATCCATATCCTTTTGGGTTCCCAGCAAGATTTGCTGCGAAAGCCAGGCCGCTTCCTCACATAGCCGGTCATTTTCCAGGCACTCGTTTTCAGCGACATAGCGGTCAATCGTAACCGGGCTGTAAATCGCTTGGAACGGTCGGGAACGCAATGTGTTTTCCCAGAAGGGTTCCTTGTTCAAGCGGGAATAGCCTCCCGCGGCAGGGATCCCCTCCGCGTTGAGGGCTTGAAGAAACGCGTCCTTGGATATCCCGGCAAATGCCTGGCGATCAAAACGGAACGAGTAGACATGATAGGCGTTGCGGGTGCAGCCTTCGTACATCTCCATCACCCGAATGCCAGGAATGGCGTTCAGTTGTTCAGTTAGATAGGCCCCGTTTTCATCCCGCTTGGCGGCCTGGGCCTCCAGCCTCTTTAGGCCTTGCAACAAGATCGCACCCTGGAACTCGGTCATGCGTTGGTTGATCCCGTTGCGGTTGTAGCGGATGCCAGGGTAGCGTTTGCGGCCCGAGCCGTTGTTATGGAACTCGATGCAGCGATCCATCAAATCGGTATTGTCGCTGATCACTGCCCCCCCTTCTCCCGAGGACAAGTTCTTCGTAACCTGAAAACTGAAACACCCCAGATCGCCCCATGTCCCCACTTTTTTCTCCCGCCATTCGGCCAAGTGGGATTGGCAGGCATCCTCGATCACATACAGGTTGTGCTTCTTGGCAATGGCGAGGATCTGGTCTAACTCCACGGAATTGCCACCGAAATGGACCGGGATAATGCAGCGGGTGCGACTCGTGATTTTCTCCTCGATCTTGGCGGGATCCATCTGGAAGGTGTTCCGGTCGGTATCGACAAACACCGGCACGGCGAAGCGCATCAAGACCACATTCACCGTAGCCACAAAGGTGTAGGGCGGTACCAGAACTTCATCTCCTGGACCGACATCCAAAGCATCCAGTGCGCAAAGAAGCGCGTTGGTTCCGTTCGTCACCGCCAGGCAATCCTTCACCCCCATCGCCTGGGCGTATTCTTTTTCAAACTGGCTAACATACCCAGATCCGTAGTAGCGGCTCCAGGCCTTTTTCTCCAGCACCTCACGCCAGGGGGTTAAATCGGCTTCCTCCAAGACCGGCCAACCATGGAACGGCTCGGTCCGGACGGGCGTTCCCCCTTTCACCGCCAACATGTCTCCCTCCGCCGCACGGAGCAGGCGGGGAGTCGCCAAGGATAATCCCGCCGCCCCCGCCGAGGTGGCGTGGAGAAAACTACGCCGTTTGAGTTCGGTTCGATTCATCATCCATTCTCCTGATTCGCTTAAAAGCCCACCCGCGGAATTCACCCCAACATATGCCACGGATACGCTTTGCATTCTGTGATACGTCATCATACCAAAATCCACAACCGATTACCAGACAGACAACTTGACACTCCCCGCCCGGATTTGCAACAATTCGGCGAATGCCGAAGAAGAAAGGATTGCTCATGAGACCCATCTCCCTCTCGATTTTACTACTCGCCCTGCTTTGCTTCCTCTCCAGCGGAATCTCCGCCGAGCCTGCGGGCCTGGTTTTGCAGGTCGGCACCGCGATGGAAGACATCACCCCGCCGCCAGGCTTGCCAATGGCCGGGTACGCCGCCCGCAAGGACCCAGCAATTGGCAACTGGGACACCCTTTTTGCCCGAACCCTGGTGTTCGATGATGGCCAAACCCAGGCCGCGCTGGTTACCCTGGATCTGCTCTATGCCCCGCCCCGCCCCATCCGCGCCGCGATCATGGAGGCAGCCCAAAGCGAATGGGGGATCGATCATGTGATCTTCATTGCCAGCCATACCCACTCCGGTCCCCGCTTTAACCTCTTCGATCCCAATGAAGATCTACCCTGGCTGAAAACCCTGCACGCAAAGATTCTCAGTTCCATCCAAAAAGCCAATGGGAACAAAGTCCCCGTCACGCTGCAATACGCCGAGGGTGAACTGAACATGTCGTATGACCGCCGACTGGTCAATGCCGATGGCACCGTCACCATGCTGTTCAGCAATCCCGACCGCTTGGAACCCACCAAGATCGACCAAGCCATTCGTATCCTGCAAATGGTCGATCCCGAGAAGAAGCCCGTGGCCACCCTGGTCCATTATGCCTGCCATCCCGTGATGTTTGGTGGGGGAAATCTCAAATATTCCGCTGAATTTCCCGGCGTGATGAAGCGTCATGTGGAAGAGCAGACCGGCGGGATGTGTTTCTTCATGCAAGGGGCTTGCGGCAACGTCAATCCTTACAACCGCGCTTCTTACGATGACGAAGGGTACCAAGCCCTCGTGGCGGAAGGCAAACAAATGGGGGACGAAGTGCTGCGCGCCCTGCAAACAGCAAAACCAATCGAAGAAGCCTCGCCGCGCATCACCGTTCTCCATCCCCAAACCCAACTGGATTTCCGTTACGATCCCACGAAGCCCGAAGTCCGAGAGTACTACATCAAATCGTATGGTGCAGAGTATGTGGATACCCTGTACAAGCACAAACCCAAGGAACTGATTGTCGAAACCCCGATCCTGATGATCGGCCGCCAGGTGGCCTGGGCTGGATTCCCCGGTGAATTTTTCAATGAATTCCAAGTAGACTTAACATCCCGCTCACCGGTGCCGCATACCTTCTTTCTGGGTTATTGCAACGACAATTTTTCTTATTTCCCCACCATTAAAGCGGCGGCGGAAGGGGGCTATGGCGCCAGTAACGCCACCGACGCCGAGGTCGGCGCGGGCGAACGCCTGGTCGATAACGTCATTATTCAACTCTACACCCAACTCGGCCATCTGCCGCCCCTCCCCCACTGAACCATTCCACCCCCCAAGGGGCGCGGTTTGCGCCCCTTGGGATTGTCTCTCACGCGGGGATCACCGGGCAGTTCCACCCCAGCCCTTGTACCACCAAATCGTGGCTTTCGCCATCGAGAACAGCGCGCAGAGTGCGCCGCTCGCCTGGTAGCAACGCGATATAGTTATCATCCCAAAACACCGGCAAGCACACCTCGCCTGTTCGCGCGTCCAGCAAGTGGAACTCCAATCCAAAGGCCATGTGATCTTCCTGATTTTGCAGTATTACATCCACAGTCGTTTTCCCTTGTCCACGGCACACGGTCGTCTCGATCGTGACCACCGTGGGGGGGAGGGCATGCAGCAAGCGGAAATCGGCATACACCGCGCTGGGGGTATAGAAGGCCCAGGGCCGCACTTCGGCGGTGTAGTCGAGTTCATCGGGCTGACTGGACAGCCAATAAAAATTGGTATCCAATTCCCGCATGGCCCCGTCATACAAACGCAAATCCAGGAAATACAGCCGCGGCATGGCGTCCCATTCATGTAGGGTGGAAAGCAGAACCGACGAATGCGCCGGGCTCTCTGTCTTGATAGATTCACAATAGATTTCTTCTCCCCGCTGATCCAACACCCGGAAGACAGCCAGCAGGTCCGGGACGGATTCCCTATGCTGGTTCAGCAAATAAATCCCTCTATTTCCGTAGTGGTAGGCGAGATGCAGCGGCGTGCAGGCTTTCCGGGCCGCATAGAACGCCCCGTTGGGCATGAGGTACGAATCATAGAGTTGCCAGTACATCTTGGGCCAGGCGGCGTTGAGCATCCATTGAATAATCCCCGTCGCCCTGGGTTGGTTGATTAAAAACGCCTCGAACATGGGCCGCATCAATTCGTAGTTCAAAATCTGTGCCTTGCGGTCAAAGTCTTCCAGGCTGGTAGGCTGGCCATAGCGCTGTTCCATCGCGCCAAGGAAACGGTCAAGACGGTCAAACTCGTTTCGCGCACAATGAAAATTCCACACCGCGTCGACTGGCCAGAGGTGCGCGGAAGGCAGCATCTTGCGTAGGCTGGCCAGCGGCGGGACCTGGGCGCCGGGGCCAGTCTCGCTGTTAAATCCAAACGCCCCGCCCCGGGTAGAATCGGTATACCAGTACACCGGCGGAGTGTAATCATATGGCCCCAGCATCTTGATGCCGGATGAACCGCTGACCTCGCTGACAATCACTTCGGTACCGATGATCTTTTGCTCGCTCCCCACCCCACCGGTGGAGCAGAGGTAAGGCCGGGTGGGGTCGTACGTTTCGAAAGTTTGCAAATATCGCCGTTCCAACGCGGGATGGGGCACCTTATCGCTGGCCACCGCCCAGACATAAATGCTGGGATGGTGCCGCAGCCACAACAGTTGATCTTCCCAGGACTGCCCCACCAGGGCAATCTCTTCAGGCTCGTGCACTCCGCCAAAACGTTCGTCCAC
>JAVFAP010000288.1:0-5781 GCA_034002445.1 bacterium
GCTTTGGAGCCGACATCGATACCACGGGTGGGTTCATCCAATAACATGATTTGGGTATCGGCTGCCACCAGCCGGGCTAGCGCGACCTTCTGCTGGTTGCCACCGGACAGTTGATTGACTTTCTGCAAGGGGTGCTCGGCTTTGACGTTCATCCGTGCCATGACCGCTTTGGAAATATCGTACTTTTTTTTGAGGGAAAGAACCCCTCGGCGGCTGATCTTTCCGGGGATGGGCAGGGTGATATTGTCGGCCAGGGTTAGGTTTTGCGCCAAGCCTTCATGGGCCCGGTCTTCGCTGAGCAAGCCCACGTGATGCTGGAGCAAAGTGCGCGGAGTGGGGGGATGGACGGGCTTGCCTTGCACTAAAATTTGCGTGACCTGGACAGGGTCCAAGCCAAACAGGGCTCGGAGCATCTCTGTCCGTCCTCCACCCACCAGCCCGGCGATTCCCACGATCTCGCCCTTGCGGACGGACAGGTTGGCCTGCTTCGAGCCATTCGGGCTGGATAAATTTTGCACGCAAAAGATTTCCTCGCCGATCGGGTGCGCTGTTTTGGGGTTGAGATCCTCGATTTTGCGGCCCACCATCATTTGGATCACATCATCATGGTGGGTGCCCGCTATCGGGCCGGAGCCGTTTTATTGGCCATCGCGTAACACGGTGTAGACATCGCCGATCTCACCGAATTCTTCCAAATAGTGCGAGATATAAATAATCCCCACGCCGGTTTGGCGTAGGGATTTGATCACGTCGAACAATTTTTTGGTTTCTTTTTCAGAGAGTGCGGCGGTGGGTTCGTCCATGACGATCAATTGCGCGTCGACGCTCAGCGCCCGGGCGATCTCCACCAATTGCCGCTGGGCGACTCCCAACTGGCTGACCGGGACTTCGGGATCGATATCCGCATCCAGACGCTTGAAGATCTGATTGACGACTGCAATCTGTCCCTGCTTGGAGATGACTCCATAGCGGTTCTTTTCGCGGCCCAAAAAGATATTCGCGTACACCGGCAGGTGCAAGGCTAGGTTGAATTCCTGGTAGATCATGGCGATGCCGAGGAGCAAGGCGTCCTTGGGGTTGCGGATTTTCAAGGGTTCCCCTTTGAAGAGGATTTCGCCCTCGTCCGGCTCATGGACACCGGTCAGCACTTTCATCAAAGTGCTTTTTCCCGCGCCATTTTCCCCCACCAAGATATGCACCTGTCCAGGCATCACTTGCAGATCGACATGGGAGAGCGCCTTGGTGGCTCCGAATGTCTTGCTGATGTTCCGCATAACCAATAATGGTTCCACGGGGTATTACTCCTCACTCAGAATGGAAAGATCGGGGGTTAGCAATTTCTGGTTTTCCGGGGTATTCATGGTATCCGGGGTAATGACATAGACGCCGGTATCGATCTGTTTGGGAACTTCCTTGCCCTCCAAATGATCGATGATGGCTTTCACGCCCTGGTAGCCCATGTTAAAGGGATTCTGCAGGATCAGCCCGTTGATGCCGCCATCGCGCAGGGCTTTGACTAACTCTTCGGATGAATCGAATCCGACGAAGATTTTTTTGCCATCCAGTTGCCGGGCTTGCAAGGCGAGCAGCGCGCCAGCGGTGCTGGATTCATTGGGGCCGTAGATGGCGTCGACATCGGGGAAGCGGGAAAGCAGATCTTCCGCGGCGGCACGGGATTTTTCGCGATCGCTATAGCCGTATTGCGAACCCAATATTTGGATTTCGGGGAATTCCTTGGCCAGGGTCTCTTCAAAGCCCTGTTCGCGCGCGATGGTCGAGGCGCTGCCGGGATCGACTTTGACGATGATGCAGGTGCCCTTGTTGTTCATCAATTGGGCCATCAGGCGGGCGGCTTCGACGCCTCCCTTGTAGTTGTCGGTCGCGACGAAACTGACGTATTCATCGGTTTCGATGCCGGAATCGAAGATCGCCAAGGGGATCCCATCGATGGCCACTTCCTTGACCACATCGACCAGCGCATCCTTGTCCTGCGGGGCGAGAACGATCCCATCCACGCCACGGACTAGAAAATCGCGAACGATCGAGGCTTGTTGTTCCTTCATGGTTTCGGTTTGTGGGCCTTGCCACAGAATTTTGGCGCCGAATTCTTTCCCAGCGGTAACTGCGCCGGCATGGACTGCTTGCCAAAAGATGTGTGAGGTGCCTTTGGGCACGACGGCGATTTCGCGGGTTGCGGTCTGGGTGCTATCCGTGGCTTCCTTGCTGCCACACCCGCCCAATACCAAGACCAGCGCCAATGCGCAAAGTAGCCCGGCGCAAGTTAAAACGTGGATACGTTTCATTGGATTCTCCCTTACATTCGGTTTACAAAGTGGGCTTCCATCCGGGGCGATCCATCGATCCGCCCAGGATCCAGCCTGGATTCACGGTACAAATTAAAAAAATATTGTAGGCTAGACTGGGTTGAAAACAAAGCGCTTGAAGCGGGTGGTTCAAGACAATTCCTAGAAATCAAGGCGCGTTTGGGGGCGGCGTCTTGGGATGAATTTTAACAATCGTTTCGGTGCCCGGGCAGACGGCGGCGTAAAAATTGTACGAAAGTTTCTGGGTCCGGTCGATGATTTTCACCGAGTAGGTATCTTGTTTAATTCCCTTGATTCGCGGTGGTTTTTGGTGCCCGTCCACGGTGATATGGTCCAAGTGGACCCCATCGGCCGGGAGCAGGGTTAGGCGGCCGTAGCCCCGTTCGCCAAAATCCGCCTGGGTAGAGATACCCGCGAAGACGATCGCGATCGAGGCTGTAGTGGGGATGGCGGTCAGCCAGCGCCGGAATGGAGTGGCGAGAAAAGCGGGGAAGAAAGTCAGTAGCAGAAGCAGGGTTGGGGCGGCCTCGAAACTGAGTAAGTCCCAATCCTGGGTTACGCGCAGATCCGGATGCCATACCAAGGCGAAGAACAGCAGGCAGAGCGCTGCGATCAGCAAGAAGCGGCGTTCGGGATTCGCCTTACCTTGAAAACCATGGGTATATACGGCAGCGCCCACCAGGGGCCAGAAGAGCCAGGAGCGCTTTGTCCAGGCCCAGATAATATCCAGGCCGTGACCCCATTCGAACATGGTGTAAAAGTGTTTTTCCAAGGTTTTGGTGAAGATCGGTACAAAGTTCATGGCCGCGCTTTGCCCCTGCACCCGCAATCCGAAGAGGCCGAAATTGGACTTGAAATAGTAGGCGATGACCAGGGGGATTAGGCCCAGCAGGAGCAGGCGGTGATCCTCTTTTTTGCCCTTGATGAAGGGGAGCAGCAAGAGGGAAGGGAGGGCGAACAGCACCCCCATGTGTATCCAGCCGGCGAAGGAAAACACGAGCGCGGTCTGTAGGGCGCTGTGTCGGTCCTTGAGATAGCCCACTCCCACATGCAGGTAGAGCAGCAGGGAAAATAAGAACGAGGTGTAATACTCGGTATGGCCGCAACAGAGGATGAAGAAGCAGGATGAGAAGAAGAGCCCCAGCACCCAGAGGGGATCGATCTGGATATAACGTTGGTTGAAGCGCAGCAGCACCCACACGCTCAACGCGCCCATGACGCAGGAGACGAGATTGACCGCGCTGAAGCCATCCCAGCCCCAGGGGGCGAGGATCTTGTAGGTCAGGACAAAGATGGCTTGGGAGAGCAGTTCGGACTGCACCATCCAGATATTGGTCTCGGTAAATCGGACGATCTGATCCCCATCTCCAGAGGGATAGTGGGCACGGTAGAGCCAGAAAAAACAAAAGCAGAAAAGGGTGGTAATAATGGGGTGGCGAAAAATAAAAGAGCCCGCGCAAGTCCACGGGCTCAGTTTATGGGTTGAAGAATGATTCTGCATCGTCATGCCCAGTTCAAGGGAAAAATCGGTTGTGATTTCTCCATTGTAACGGTATGAGGGGATGGATCAATAGTTGGGCATGGCCGGAGCCGGCTGTTTGGTCTCTTTTTCTGGAATTTCGAAGACGGCGCATTCGGTGGTGAGCAGCAGCCCGGCGATGCTCGCGGCATTCTGCAGGGCGGTACGGACCACCTTGGCGGGATCGATGATGCCCGCCTTGACCAAGTCTTCCATCACGCCGGTGAGGGCGTTGAAACCGGTGTTGCCGTTTTCCTTCTTGATCTTATCGACAATCACGGGGCCTTCCTCGCCGGCGTTTTTGGCGATTTGCATCGCGGGGGCGCAGATGGCTTCCGCTAGGATTTGCGCGCCCACGGCTTCCGAACCGGACAGTCCCAGTTCGTTGACAACGCTGGAGGCACGCAGCAGGGCCACGCCGCCGCCGGGGACGATGCCTTCTTCGATCGCGGCACGGGTAGCATGCAGCGCGTCTTCCACACGGGCTTTCTTTTCTTTCATTTCGGCTTCGGTCGCGGCGCCGCAACGGATAATCGCTACACCCCCCGCCAACTTGGCGAGGCGTTCCTGGTATTTCTCGCGGTCGTATTCCGAGGTGGTGTCCATAATCAT
The DNA here is from genome assembly GCA_034002445.1 of bacterium. Classification (GTDB taxonomy): domain Bacteria; phylum Hinthialibacterota; class Hinthialibacteria; order Hinthialibacterales; family Hinthialibacteraceae; genus JAVFAP01. The sequence goes on from JAVFAP010000288.1 coordinate 4,456, forward strand.
CTGGCGCAGCTGATCCATGCGGTTTTTGACATCGGCCGCCTTGCCCGCGCCTTCCATGATGGTGATGGTGTCTTTGGTGACGATCACTTTCTTGGCTTGACCCAGATCGCTGATCAACAGGCCATCATACTTGATGCCGAGGTCATCGCAGACCACGGTTCCGGCAGTGAGGATGGAGATATCCTGCAGGATGGCTTTGCGGCGGTCGCCGAAGCCCGGCGCCTTGACCGCGACTACATCCAGCCCTGCGCGAACCCGGTTGACGACCAGCGTGGCCAGGGCCTCGCCTTCCACATCTTCCGCGATAATGAGCAGGGGCCGACCGCTCTGCGCGACCTGCTCCAGGATGGGTACAATTTCATGAACCGAGGAAACCTTCTTCTCGCTGAGAAGAATGAGGGGGCTTTCCATCACGCATTCCATGCGTTCGGGGTCGTTGACGAAATAGGGGGAGAGATAGCCGCGGTCGAACTGCATCCCTTCGACGACATCCAGTTCGGTTTCCAGGCTTTTGCCTTCCTCGACGGTGATGACCCCATCCTGCCCCACTTTTTCAATCGCGTTGGCGATGATGCTGCCGATGGAATCGTCATTGTTGGCCGAAATGGACGCGACGGAGGCGACTTCTTCTTTCTCGGTGATGCGGGTGGCGAGAGAAAGGATTTTATCGACCATGGCGTCCGTGGCGATATCGATGCCCCGCTTGATCGCCATGGGATCGTGGCCGGAAGTGATCATTTTCAGGCCGCTTTTATAAATGGCTTCGCTCAGGACCGTGGCGGTGGTGGTGCCATCGCCGGCGATATCGCTGGTCTTGGACGCGGCTTCGCGCACCAACCGGGCGCCCATGTTTTGCAGCGGGCATTCCAGGTCAATCTCTTTCGCGACGGTGACGCCGTCCTTGGTTATGGTGGGAGAACCAAAACTTTTGTTGATCGCTACATTGCGCCCCTTGGGGCCCAAGGTTACCTTGACCGCTTTGGCCAGGGCTTCGATCCCCTGGAGCAGACCCATCCGGGCATCTTCTTGAAACAAGACTTCTTTTGCTGCCATATTCTTGAAATACCTCCAAATCGATTGGTGAATAGTATCCCTGTTTAAATAACGGTAGTATCAAATACTACAAATATCCATTCTGTAAGTGATCCGTCGGGGTCAGATTTCCGCGATGGTTTCTTTGGGCAGCCAGCCGGTGTACGCTTTGTTGCCAGGCAAGACAATGCGCTGCCAGGCCCCTTGTTGCTGGATCACCGCAACCTTGGTGCCTTCATGAATCGAGAAAAGGACGGATAAATCGTTGCCAGGACCGGTTCGGACTTCCACGAC
>JAVFAP010000289.1:0-5770 GCA_034002445.1 bacterium
GCATGGGGGGATTGTTTGCTTCAAGCATGGCGGACGCATGAAACAACCCATATAAGAAGCGGTTTAAATCGGACGAACTGGGAATGGCTTGGTTCAAGGTTTCTGGGGTAATGCCATGCGCGCCGAACTCTTGCAGGTGCTTATCCCCAATCCGTTTCCCATACCGGTAGACCAGTTCATGCGCGACCGAGGAACGGGGGTCGCAATCGCCAACACAGACAAAATAACTTTCTGTGATGTGGGCCCGGTAGATGAAGCGGCCGATCTCTTGAATCAATGGGTGATCATAGACACTCAGTTTCCCCGCGCTGGCGCTGTACAGGTGTTCGAGGGCATCGAAGAGGCTGGCGCCGGCTCGGCCCCAGTAACTGGGCCCTTCATCGCAGCTGCCATCCGACGGGTAGAAGGTCAAGAAATTATCCAGGCAATCCAGGCATTTGTAGGCGATCTCGATACGGCGGGCTTCATCCTGTTCCATCAGCAAAGAGGAAATCAGGACATTGGAAACAATCCAGGGATTCCAATTGTTGGGGAATTCCTCTCGGGCGCGGTCGGCATAACCCATCCAGCCAAAATTTTTATCGAGGAAGGGGGTGAATATGCGCCGGTCTAACTCCCGATGGATGCGGGGGCGAATCAAAGGCGACACGTCGTCCAGTTTGTCGCCCAACAAATAACTGGCTAGGGCCAGGGTATTGGCGGTTTGGGCGGAAAAGAGGGCCACCACCTGGTCATCCACGTCAGGCAGGCCGGTCCCCGCTTTTTGCGGGCTGATGTGCGCGGGCCAAGTCCACGAGGTCTCTTCGCAAATGGCCCAGATGCGATCGGCGATGGCGTCCATGAACCGGCCCTGGTTTTCGATACATTCGCCTACGACCAGAGACGCCAGTTCACTCCGCCGGTCCGACCAGATATTCTGGTAATTGCTGCGGTTCCCGTTGCGCTTGAATTCCAGATAGACGGATGCGGGGAGAACCAGAAGCGGTTTGGTGGCGTCTTCCACCGCCTTGGCGAGCAGTTCCGCGCGGATCGCTTCTGGCACGTTCTCCCAGGCGTCCCGGTCATGGATCGCGGGGAAGGGACGCCAGGCGTTTTGGCTGAGCAGCAGGGTTTTCAAGGTTTCAGGCGGATAGGCCTTGGCCAGAGAGATCTCGTTGGCCTGGTTTGCGCTCCACCCCCACGAGACCGCTAAAAAAAGGATAGTCACCGTGGTAAAAATAAGGTATAAAGAATTGGCTCTGACAAACTTCATTCCATCCTCCTGATGATTTAGGTTGGAGTCCACTATAGAATAATTTGATGAAAAAATGGAGTTGTCATGAACCGTTTTATAGCAGTCCTCATATTCGCCAGTTTGGCTTTCTCTGGAAGGGCGCAAGAATCATCCCTTTTTCGCGCCCAGACCATCGATGAAAATGTTCCCGGTGCCTACCAAGTTGCCCTGGTGGATATCAACGGCGACGGACGCCTCGATCTCGCCGTATTGGGGGAAGGGAAGGATGGCACCGTGTGCTGGTATGAAAATCCCTCCTGGAAGAAATATCCCCTCGCCCCCCCGGAAATCGAGTGGCCCATCGATATGGATTTTACAGATTTGGATGGCGATGACGCGGTCGAAATGGCGCTGGCCTCTGGGTTTAACCTTGGCGATACGACGAAGGGCGGAGAAGTCCATTGGTTGCATCGCGGGGTATCGTTGGATGAACCCTGGCATGCGCACCGGATCGATGCGGAACCGACAGCCCACCGCTTGCGTTGGGCAGACCCTGGACATGACGGCCGAGTCGGGTTGATTGTGCTGCCCATGCTGGGAAAGGGAGCCCAGAGACCTGGGTTTGATCAAGCGGCGGCGAATTTTCTCTATTACACACCTCCACAAGATATCACAGCACCGTGGGACAGGCAGGGAATCGATTCCTCCCTGCACGTGGCGCATGGGCTTTGGATTGACCGGCGTCATGGGGATTCCCTCTTCACGGCAAGCCTGGAGGGGGTTCGGGAATATCAGCGGGCAGAAGGGGAGTGGCAATTCCAATCGCATTGCGAGGGTCAATCCGAGGAGAAGGGGCGGCCGGGATGCAGTGAGATCACCGGAGGCACCGGGACTGATGCGCGACCCTTCTGGGTGACGATCGAACCCTGGCATGGGGATACCCTCTGTCTCTACCAAGAGGTTGGCGGGAGGTGGCAGCGTACCATCCTCGATGAAGGTTTTGTGGAAGGGCATGCCGTGGCGTGTGCCGATTTTGACCAGGATGGGGAGGATGAAATTCTGGCGGGTTTCCGGGGTGCGGGGCACCGGATCTATTACTATGATTATACAAAATCCCCACAGCCGCATTGGGAGAGAACAGAACTCTCTTCCACCATCGCGGTTCAAGGATTCTCTGTGGGCGATATCGATCAGGATGGCCGCCTGGATTTTGCCGCGGCGGGCGGAGCAACGAAGAATGTCGTGGTATTCCTTAACCAACAAATACGAACATCTTTGCCAAAGAAAACAGAGTAAGAAAAATCCAGAAGCGATCTTTCCGATGCGTTCGCTCCAATGCCGATTATGCCGGTTTCGCATGGATCCCTAGTCTCGGTTTAAATTGAATCGCGATCCAGAATCCTGGTAAAAAACTGGAAATTGTCTATTCTGTCCCATAAACCAATCGAGGAATGGAGCGTATCTATGGACCGTCGATCCTTTTTTATTCTTTCGGCAGCTTCCAGCGTGGGCATGGCGACATTTTCCATGCCCGGATTTTCCCAAAAAATCCCCGCTGCGGAGTTGAAAGCAGATGTCGTGATTATTGGTGGGGGAGTAGGAGGCTGTTCGGCCGCCCTGGCTGCCCTGCGGAATGGCCGTTCGGTTATCATGACCGAAGAAACCGATTGGATTGGAGGGCAACTGACTCAGCAAGCCGTTCCTCCAGATGAACACCCCTGGATAGAAACACACGGCTCGAACCAGTCGTACCGTGATTTTCGCACGCGTATCCGCGATTATTACCGCCGAAACTATCCGATGACCGAAGAAGCCCGGAACAATGAGCGCCTCAATCCCGGCGATGGCTGGGTATCCCGCATCTGCCATGAGCCCCGGGTTTCCTTGGCGGTGTTATATGAACTTCTGGCGCCCTTCATGAGCATGGGCCGCCTGACGATCCTGCTGCGCACGGTGCCGGTGGGCGCCGCGGTGCAAGGAGACCGAGTTTCCGCGGTAACTGTGCAATGTGAAGAGACGGGGACCAAGCACTTCCTGACCGCCCCTTACTTTATCGATGCGACCGAGTGTGGCGATCTGCTTCCTCTGACCGGGACCGAATATGTGACCGGGTTTGAATCGCAAAAGGAAACCGGCGAACGCCTCGCTCCAGCCGAAGCCCAGCCCGCCAATATGCAGGCATTTACTTACTGCTTCGCCATGGATTATCTGGAGGGCGAGGATCACACGATCGACAAACCGGCGATGTATGATTTCTGGCGCGAGTTTGTCCCTCCTCTTACCCCTCCCTGGCCGGGTAAACTGCTTGCTTGGCCCTACTCCCATCCCCACACGTTGAAACCCAACGAAGCTATGCGGTGCGACCCCCCCTTGGAGAGCACGGGGCAATACCGGGGATTTTGGACTTACCGTCGGATCGCCAACAAAGCGAATTTCCTGCCGGGAACCTATCCCAGTGACATCTGTTTGGTCAATTGGCCGCATAACGATTACTTGCTCGGCAATCCCTATGAGAATTCGCCCGAGGAAAACCAGAAACACTTGGCGCAAGCCAAGCAACTCAGTCTCTCTCTCCTCTATTGGATGCAGACCGAATGCCCGCGTGCGGATGGCAAAACCGGATTACCAGGGCTGCGGTTGCGCAAGGATATCGTGGGTACGGCCGATGGATTGGCTAAATATCCCTACATCCGGGAATCACGCCGTATCCGGGCGGAATTTACCGTCTGCCAGCAGCATGTCGCGACCGAGGACCGCATGAAGGAAACTGGCCTCAGCGAATCCGAGGTGAAGGCGACTCCGTTCCCGGATTCCATCGGACTGGGATTTTACCGCTTGGATCTGCACCCCAGCACGGGTGGAGATAACTATGTGGATCTGAGTTCGTTACCCTATCAGGTTCCGTTGGGGGCCTTGATCCCGCGCCGGATGGAAAATCTTTTGCCTGGCTGCAAGAACTTGGGGGTTACCCACCTCACCAATGGCTGCTATCGGCTCCATCCCACCGAATGGGTCATTGGTGAAGCGGTGGGAACTCTGGCCGCCTTCTGTTTGCAGACCGGGGAAATCCCCCGAGGGGTAAGAAACCAGCAGTCCCGCCTGGCGGAATTTCAGCAGCATCTGCAAGCCCAGGGGGTGGAAATCGCCTGGCCTACATAATGTCGGGTGCGAAGCCCATCAAGAAACGTTTGGAGAGGGGTGAACCACGGTTCACCCCTCGGTTGCTGAAGGCAGAAAAAAAGCACCCTTTGCAGAGTGCTTTTGCGATTTATTTCTGAGAGGGTCTTACTCGGTTTCGATCTCCACGCCGTCCATGATCGTAACCCCCGGCTTGGGCATGATGCCCCGCGCCTGACGATTTCCCAGCGCGTCCCGGAACTGGATTAACCGGGTTAAAATGCTGGGATCGACCCGCATGATGGAGACGGGGCTGTGCAAGGCGGTATGGCCTTCGCGTTGGATCACCTGAGTCATTTGCTTTTCATGCAGCACGGTGCTGCCGCGCAGGTTGTTCTTGCTGACCTTCTCGACAAACACCTGACCTTCCAGCACCGCCACGGAAGTACATTTCCGGTCCGGATTGTAACCAACGAAAAACTTGGTTCCAAAGACCGTGGTTTTCGAGTTGGCACAAACCACGTTGAAGCCTTCTTTCGCGGGGTGCACTTCTAAAAAGAGTTCGCCTTGCAAGAGGTGAATTTGCCGATCCGATCCCACGTTGTTTTGATCCGCTCCCTGCTGGTAGGCGCCGATATAAAACAGCGTCCCCTGGGGGGCGTAGACAATCGAACCATCCTTAAACTCGAAAAATTCGCCTTCGGGATGGGAGATCAGAATACTTTCAAGCAGGGCATATTCTTGCAAGTCCTGGTTGCGTTTCACCTCGATGGTGATGTCGCGAGGGTCGGGGTTCAGCAGGGTGGTTGCGAAAATCCCCGCGATGCAGATCAGCAGGGAGGCCGCTACCGCGAGATGCACCCGCGCTGGCCCGGACAGGATCGATCGGATCCGGCGTCCCCACTCCACCGACCGGCCTCGTATGGTCATCACGGTGGAAGAGGGAAGGGAATCCATGACCAGGTTTGTGAAAGAAAGATCCGGCATTCCGGCGTCCGCCAAATGACGCAGACGTCCACCGATCAATTGGGTTTCGCGCTCCATCTCGTGATACAGCGCGGCGCAATACTTGCATTGGCGCAAATGTTTTTTGACACGGGAACAGCCCTGCTCGGGGAGTTCGTTATCCAGATAGAGGATCAACTCCTGTTCCCATTCAACGCAACAGCCTTTATTGGCCATATTCGATACTCCGCGACTTCTTCATTTTCTCTCGCAACAGCCGCCGGCCTTCAAACAACCTGGATCGGACCAGATCCAGCGGAATATCCAGCATCTCCGAGATTTCTTGATAGGAATAATCCTCTAAATACTTTAAACGCAATAGAACTCGGAATTTCTCTGGCAGGCGTTCCATGCGCAGGATCAGCATATCCACGAGATCGAGCCCATTTTCTGTCGCCGGGCGCATTTCCACTACATTGGTGATCTCGAGTTCGG
>JAVFAP010000290.1:0-5726 GCA_034002445.1 bacterium
GGAGCGAAGGTTTGCAGACCTTGGAATGCTGTCAAACCCGCCCCGGCGGCCAGTGCGGATCCTTTTAAGAATTCTCGCCGTGATTTGTTGGTTTCCATCATAATTCTCATCCCTTATAAGACGATTGTGGGGAGTGCCCGGTGTGGGCTCTCATGGACAGTGTGACACCAAAACAGAGAAAAGGGAATATGGAGACGCCAATTTTATCGAAAGCCCAAACGGGCGGCCCCCCTGGGGCCGCCCGTTTGGAATCGCTGTGCCATGGGGCTCAGGAGGCCGAGAGCATGGGGCGGCGTTGCTCCATCCGCGGCCCCACCTCCGAAAAATCAATGGGCTGAAAGCCGATTTTGTGCGCGGGGGAATCCGCGGGCAATGTGAAATCCGCATTCTGGGGATCGCGGAAAAAGGGATCGGCGATGAGGGAATGCGAATCCTGGCCCTTTTGTTTCCATTCGTCAAAGGTCCATTGGTCGAACTTAAACTCTTTGCTTTCTTCAAACCAGTACAAGTTATTGTCAAAGGTGTAGTTGTTGTCTTGCCAGTTGGACCCCAGCAGATCCCCCGTGTTCCAAATGACGATATTGCGTTCGAAGGTGAACGAGAGATGGGGTTCGTTGCGGGTGCGCATCACTTGCTTTTCCTTGCCATAGGCGAAGATATTGTTGCGGATGATGTTCTGTTTGCCGTAGTGCTGGTGGAAGCCGGCGCTTTTGGTGTTGTAAGTGATGTTATTTTCGATGACGATATGCGAACTGCCTTCGTCGGGGTAGATACCCCAGCCGCCATAACTGTGGGACTCGATATCGTGAAAGATGTTGTTCCGGATTACCGTGCCGTTTTGCGAGCCTAGAGTGTAGATGCCGCCCATGTCACTCAAAAGGCCCCGACCGAGATTGTAGCAGTGATTGTATTCGATGATGTTGAATTGCGCATTGGTCAGGCCGTACCCCCAGGTCCACCCCACGGAGATGGCTGTGTAGTAGGTGTCAAAAATTTCGTTATGAGACACCAGATTGTAGCCGCTTTGCCCGATCCAGACGCCCACGGCGGCGGGGTAGACCTTGCCGATGTCGGATATGGAGTTATCGGAGACAGTGTTTTTCATGGTGAGCAGGCTGGTCTGGGTACGGCGGTTGGGTTCGCCAATCCGGATGCCGCCGGCGCCCAGATCGGTCATCACGTTCCCAATGATCTTGTTCTCCTGGCAGCCCTGGCTGAATTCGATTGCGTAGTTGCCGATGCGGGTGAGGAGGCATTTTTGAATGGTGCAGTGATGCGCGCCCACCGCCGCGATGGTGGCGGGAATGTCGTAAGCGGCTTGCATATCGGGATAGCCGGTTTTGGGCAGGGACCAATCGGTATGACTGAAGGTCAGCCCCTCCAATTTGATATACCGGACATAACGGTCTTCCTCAGGGGTCCCTTGGAAGAGGACCAATTGGGGCAAAACCGAGACGATGACTTCCTTATTCTGGATCCGCTCATTAGGCAGGGGAATGTAATACAGCATCCCTGTTTCGAAATTTTGGAACCATTCACCGGGCTGATCGAGACATTCTTCGGCATTCTCGATCCAATAACGCTGGTTGTCTTCGCGAATCCATTCATGAACTTTTCCGGCCAGGGTGACGGTTTTCGATTGTTCCTCTACCGCTTGGATGGGGATACGGGATTCGGCCCATTTGGCGATAGAGAAAACTTCCACATTGCCACGATCGGCCCAGTCTTTCTGGATTTCGTTTTCCCGGTATTTGAACTGGGCGTGTTCGGGGTCGGCACTAAACATCCCATCCGCTGTGTAGAAGCCTTCGTTGGGAGTCTTGGCCCGTTGGCGCCGTTCCCCATTTACGAAGAGTTGGTGGATGGGGAGGGGCTGATTCTCTTTATCCTTGACCAAGGTCCAGCGGCGGGTATCGGTTCCCTCCCATTGGGTGAGGAGCCTGCCTCCGCTCAGGATGGGTTCTTCGCCAGGATAGGCGGCATAGGTGATGGGGTATTGAGGAGTGCCGGAGTCTTCCGGGGTAAAGATGATGGGAGACTCGAGAAAATAAACCCCTTCACGGAGGTAGATGCTGACAGGTTTGTTTAACTCGCCCTGTGCTTTCAGTTCCCGGATGCGGGCTTGGGCACGGGTAATGGTGCGGAATGGGCCATCGTTGCGTTCGCGGTTGGGCCGGATGGCGACACCGGACCACTCATCGTTGCCTTCGGGGGACACGATGAATACGATGTGATCTTTGTGTTCCCCAATCAAAACCACTTTGGGATTGGATGCGCAGGAGGCTAGTAGAAAGGAAAGACAGAACAAACAGAGAACGGGGATGCGAAACAGTTTCACGGTTTATCTCCTGGACCAAGACAAATTTTCTTCCCCTATTGTGCAGAAGAATCGAGATCATGGAAGGTGAATGAATGGCTTTTGCCGGGACGAGGGAGAGAAGAAAGGCGGTGGAGATTGCCCCACCGCCTTTGATGAATCGAGGTGAATCGAAGAACCACCTGTCTGTGGATTAGAACAGAGCCCAATCGGAAACCGAGGGTTCTTCTGCCGAGGCCGGATAGCACCAAATGTCGTACAAGTTGTACCCGACATTGCCGCTGTTTCCGCTTTTCGCGGTGTCCAGAGACAGGGTGACGGAGACGAGAACCTTATCCGGATTGACTGGAGTCGCGTCTTCGTTGACCGCTGGATCGTTCACGTCGGCAAAGGTGCTGTCGTTCCCTTCCAGGCGGTCCATGCCATTGATGAGCAGCATGACGTCTTTGAACATCCAGGTAGAGTCAGTGGGATCCCGGAACCAGTCGTCGGCGTGGATTTCGGTGACTTCTGAAGTGCCATCCTCGTAATTCAGGGTGCAACTGAGGACGCCATAGCCATTCCCGACGGTCATGGAAGAACGCAGTTCACTGTATTTTCCGGGGGGAACCACATTAAAAGTGAAAGGCCCACGCTGCGCGTCGTTGTTCATGAACTTAATCGAGTTTTTCAAGCCCAATTCTTCCGATGCGTTGTTATAGGGACCAAAGACGTGCCCATTGAGGCCGCTCATCCGATCGGGGGGCAGACCATTGGCTACGAACGCGGTTCCGGCGGCGTTATAATACAGGTAGCCGGCGACAACCAGGTAATAGTTATTCCCTGTGTCATGACCAAAACCGATTTGCCCAGTGATGCCATCGTCGATCTGGTCGATGGAGATGACGTCCCAAACCGGGATGGCTGGATCGCGGTTGGGGTCATTGAAGGTCAAGTCGACACGGCCCGCGCCCGCAGGCGGAAGGGCTGGGTCGGAACTGATCCAGATGGCGTCAAAGTACGCCGAGCCGGCCGCACCCCCACGGCGCAGGCGAATTTCCGCGACGTCGAGGATATCATCGTTATTCGGTCCACCCGCGTCATAAGTGTCCATCCGGTCTTGTTCATCCGGATTGATCCAGAGATACACGCTGTCGTTCTGGCCAGGAGTGCTGTTCAGCACGATACGGACCAGGAAATGGTTTGGGACTTTGTAATCGACATCCGTCAGGCTATCTCCACCGGGTAGGTTGCCGATCCCCGCGAACTCCGAGTTGTAGGGTTTGCCGATAAAGGACGATTCCTGTCCACCGGAGGCGAATACTGTCATTCCGGACCAATGGCTTGCTGCTGGCCCTTCTTCTTGGAAGACGAAGGAAATCCAGACTTCGCCACTGGAGACGGCGAAGATCTTCCGGCCCACGCCGTTGGACGCATCACCAGTTACCTTGAGGGAATACCCGCCGGGATTGTATTCCGCGGGCTGATTCACAACCAAGCCGGCTTCGATGATTTTTTCGTCCAGCGCGTTGGGTGAAGCCGTGCCGGAGTTTGTCCATCCAGAGGCCCAGTTGTAGCCGCCTTGCGCGGAAAGATTGGCCAGCGCCGTCCCCGCACTATCACTCGGGTAGGAGAAGGTTTCATAGGTATTGAAAGACAGAGGCGGTAACGAAGCGTTTAAGCCAATGGACATGGACCCCCCCGTGGCGGTTCCTGTAAACTCGATCGTGCCATAATCTTTCGCCGTGGGGGCTTGCAGATCAAAGGTCAAGGAAGCCGAACCGCTGACGTTCGTCATGGTCCAGGTAATCTTGCCATTCGCGACCGTGGCCGAGCCTACCGAAGTTTTTATATCCGATACAGTCAAGCCTGTGGGAACATTCTGGACAACGGTGATGCTGGGGACCGTCTGCCCTTCGCGGACATCGATATTGATGGCGATGTCTTCGATGAGCTGGCTTACCGTATAGGCATTCGCTGGGATGGCCAGTGTGGCCGCGAAGGGATATTCTACAATATCCAATTCGCTGACATACGCCGTGCTCAACTGCCCGTCGTTGTGGGACGTGACGGCCAGTCCCACATATACCGGGTCCTGGATCCCAGGATTGACGAGAGTGTACATCAAGGTCCGTTGTTCGGTAGCGAAATCGATATAATAGAAGTTGAATGTCGAACCCATGCGTTCCAGTTCGATATCGCCTTCTTGCACATAGTTACCCGCTTGGCCGGCAATGTAGGTTCCCGAGTCGCCGCTGGCGCCATCCTGTTCGCTCCGCCATTGTGGTCCAAAGTCCTGCCCGCCGCTGCGAACCATGGCGAAGGCATGAGGCGAACCGGCTGTCAGGTTATCGCGGACCATGAAACCGGCCTTTGTCCAAGTGGCATCGCCACCGCCTGTTTCTACGTAGACGTTCCCCTTGATCGAGAAGGAGCCCGACATTTCTTTGTAGACGAAATGGAACTCATCCTGATTGTTCCAAATATCCGCGCCGCTCCCTTTGATCACATATTCGTTATTCGTGAGACTTGCGCTTCCAGCCGCCGCGACGTCACCAATGTCTTCGTTGCCAGTGAAAATCCCAATTTGCGCGAATGCCGGTGAACCAACCAGGCAAATGGCAAATGCGAAAACCACTACCTTCCAATGCATGTTTTTCATAAAATGACCTCCACATTAGGAAATGTTATTATAGCGATAGATCGCTAATCGGATTAAAAAATAACATGGTCACAATGTGGTGTATAGGGTCAATCGGGCAAATTATTCAAGTTTCTTGAGCGGGTATTGCTCTACTGGGTGGTTGTCAATCAAACAGGGAGGGTTGGATTGGCAAAGGAAGATCTGGGGTTGAATGGGAGGAGGTGGGTTGGGATTTTTCTATCCAAGCGGGGCCATCGTTTGTGGTTTTGCCGATTAACGGGGAAACGGGGTGGGATGTCATGGATTCAGCAGGATAGGGCTGGAGGAGAGGCCGCAATATGGCTGGGTCTTGCACCTGGGGATCCAGCCAGAGTGCGTGCGCTTCCGCCGGAAGCAGGACGGGCATGCGGTCGTGGCAGGGCGCGACCACGGCATTGGCATTGGTGGTGAGGATGGAGCAGGAGAGGATGGGCGCATCGGGGCCTTGCCACTCTTCCCATACCCCTGCGAAGGCGAACGGTTGGCCGGATTGGAGGTGGAAGAAAAAGGGCTGCTTGTGTTTGCCTTCTTTTTTCCATTCGTAAAAACCATCGGCGGGGATCAGGCAACGCTGGGATTTGATGGCTTGTCGAAAAGCCGGTTTTTCGAAGACGGTCTCGGATTTGGCGTTGATCATGGAAAAGCGGGGATCGATGCCCTTGGCCCAACGGGGGATCAGGCCCCAGCGGGCGGCGAGCCATTCGCGCTGGGGCGAATCCGGAGCACGGCGGACGATGGCAATTGGCT